>JBLZXS010000189.1:0-15066 GCA_050285325.1 Acinetobacter sp. | reverse complement strand
TCCATGGTCACAATGGATGGCGTGGAAAGTAAATTGGATTTTGTTCTACTTTTGAGTGCCTGAATCAGCGCACCATAGAGTCGACGAGATCCATCACTACCTTCCTTGTAATCTCCAAGAATCAATGAAGTACCTTTTAACCCGGCTGCTGCTGCACCCAGACCGGCAGAACCACCCGTTAAATAACCACCGGCTAAACTCGCCAGACTCGCCCCGGCATTGTCAAAGCTAATCAACCCGATGCCGCTGCTCAAGTCACCTAGCGCCCACTGCACCCCCAGTTGATCCGCATCGGTACCTTCAACTTCAATAATGGCAGCTTCAATGAGCACCTGTTGACGGCGTATATCTAATTGCTGAATGGCAGATTCAATTTCACGCATCAATTGCGGATCAGCTTTTACCACCAACGCATTTTGGCTGTCATCGGCAATAATACTGACCCCATTGCCATTAAAACTGGTAATGCTATTTTGATTATTACTGTTCGATCCACCACCCAGATTAATACTTGGGGTCGAAATATTCGATGAGCCACTGCTTGAATTATTCGAGTTATTACTGCTGAGATTATTCATCGCATTATTACTACTCGACGATGAACTATTCGAAGAAGATGAACTGGATACAGCCTGACCGGTGACCAAGCCTTGTAAAATTTCCGCCAGATTTTTTGCACTGGCATATTTTAAACGAAAGACTTTGAGTCCGCCTAAACGATCCGCCGCAGGCACATCCAGCATTTCAATCATTTGGCGGATGCGTTTACGGGTGGCAGTATCACCTTTCAGCACAATCCGGTTGGTACGCGTATCGGCAATGATTCGGATCCGTGAACCTTTTAAATCTCGTGCTGCTCCGGTCGAACTCATTGATTCGAGCAAACCAATCATTTCTTCGGCTTGACTGGATTGCAGCGTCACCGCTTCAATATCATTTTGCCCCGTCCCATCCAGATTACGGATAATGGTTTCAAGCTGATAAATATTATTGGCACGGTCTGAAACAATCAGTGCATTGGTTCCCGCAACCGCTGATAAATGCGCGAACTGCGGCATTAAAGGACGAATCGCAGGAATCAGGTCATTCGGATTGGTATTTTCCAGCCAAATCACCCGAGTTACGATTTGATCACCTGTGGCACGTTGTTTACCATCATAAGGAATGCCGGAACTTTTCACATTACTGTCAGGTACCAATTTGATGGTATTGCCCGAAGGAATTGCCACCACACCATTCACATTCAATACACCCAGAAATAAGTCGTAAACTTCAGTTTTATTTAAAGGTTTATTCGAAATTACGGTCACATTGCCACGCACACGCGGATCTACAGCAAAATTTTTCCCTGTAATATCTGCAACTTCATTAATAAATGCAGTTAAGTCAGCGTCACGTAAATTGATTTTCCAAGTTTGCGCATGGCTTGCAGTACTCACCATAGCAATAAGTGGTGCAGCTGCAAATAAGGTCCAAACTGAACGATGATGATTAAATAAAGCCATAAAATTCCGTGCTTCCTAACCCTATAATGTGACGATGCATCACTTAAAAATTCTGTTGTATGGTCATCACCTGATCACCACGCTTTATTTCCAATTTAACCTGACCTTCACGTCTGGCCTGTTCCAACAGCTGCGCATCACTTTGCCCCTGACCCACAGCCTGTCCATTTAAAGACATAATCCGGTCACCCGGTTGCAAGCCAAGCTTGCTGCGTAATGCTGCCGGTGTTCTTGCGGTTACTTCATATCCGCCACTGGCCGCATTCACCCCCATATCTTTTAAATATTGTTCACGGTCTTCCTGTATTTTTTGTACCGCTTGCCCCAAAGCATTATTTTCCTGACTCGGCGCAGCCTGATTGGTGGGACTCGATTGATTATTTGAGTTCGCCGCATTGACTACAGGCGGAATAATAGATTGATCCAATCCATTTTCAATTCCTTTAAACTGTAACTCACGGGTGGTGCCATTATTTTGACGCAACACCACGCGATCCCAGTACACTTCAGCCAACTGGTAAGAAGTGGTATCAATACTTTCTCCCACCCGATAGCGATCTGTCACATCATTTACTTTAATCACGGCAGAAGAAAATTGACTTGGGTAGCCAACCACCACACCTTGTAATATTAAATTGATGTTCTCGTCTGCAGCCGCCGTCTTTCCAGCCTCTTGAAACAATGCAAAAGAAGAAATGTTTGGAACTTGCGGCTGTTGTGAACCCAACTCCACGCGCTCGACTTGCATGACTTGAGGGGGTGCCAGCAATAACCAGAAAATACTCGCCAACTTCCAGCATAGATATAAAATCAGCAGTGCCAATATGGCAGGTGCAATCCGATCCGCTTGCTTCCAATTTAACTGTTGAATTTTTTCAATCCACTCATTCATTAGAAGCCACCTTTAAATAAAGGTTGGCGTGAACTAATCACATAAGTATCTAGACCCGCTTTTCCATCATAGGAAGGAATATTCATCAATAAACGCTGGGTAAGTTGCACATCAAGCATCAAGTTTTGATCCAGATCCAAAGCAATCAGTTTTTGCTCACGCTGGTCACGAATATCAAACATCAGCTTATTATTTTCATCTGACAGTTTTCCTTTCAATGACGGCATATTCATTCGATCCTGTCGCTGAGCATAAGTGTAAATCAGCTCACCCCCCGCCCACTGCAATTGACCGTCTGCCTGTGAAAAGCCTTGCTGTTTTTTATAATTAAAATCGATATCCTGTAGTTGAATCGCATTTGCAGGCCACTGCCAATCCACCAGATGCTTTAAAGTTTCAGGTGCAATTTGCCCATTCAAATCATGAATCATGACTTTCTTGCCAAAACCATACCCCACCACCCCATCAAGCTGGGTATGCCCACTATGAACTTCGACATGTGCTCCTAAACGTAGCAAAAACAGATCCAGGGGACGTGTTTTCCAACTTAACGACCCTGTGAGATTACCTTGATGCCAATCTGCTTGCCCCTGCCAAATATTGCCGCTTACATTTTGCAAGACCTGGTTGTTTTTATAAAATTTTGAAATGAGCCAAGCCGCTGGAATTTGAAGTAATACGAAAATAAAAAAAACGATGATGGCAAAGATCCACCACGTGATGTATTTGGGTTTCTTTATCATCCCACCACGACCAACATATCTATTCTTCTTCCCTGAGCCACGATATTATCTTTCTAGACACATTATGCACACTTTTTCCACATCGCCAATTCAAAGATATAAAAAAACCAAGCAGATATGCTTGGTTTTTTTAGTCTAATCCGACGGGATGACAATCTCATGAATTTTAAAATCAGATGAGAAAATCTTCCAGTTTCGCGCCTTTTTCGAGTTCAGCAACCAACCAACGAGGCTGTTTACCGCGACCCGTCCAAGTCTCAGAGGGATTGTTTTTACTACGGTAGCGTGGTTCTACAGATTTACGTGTGCTTTTTTTACGCTTGGTTGCACCAAATTCTAAAATTTGTTCAATCGTCAAACCGACATTATCTGCAATATCTAAAATTTGCTGATAAGCATCTTCAATAGCCTGATCTTTTTTAGAAGCAATTAATGCTTCTGCTTCAACTTGTAAACGTTTTAACTCTTCAACAGATAAATTACTGATGTCCGGCATCATATTAACTCCAAAATAGGTTCTATATTTTATTTATTCGAACTCGCTCATAATATTTTTATTATTTAAAACATTCAATACATAAATTTAAATAAACAACAATATTTAAAAAGATTTCACAAAGGGATATACCCTTATATTTATGAAAGCTTTTCTCATATTTTTAAATTTGATGATTTACCATTAATTCAAGTTGACTTACTTTTTCTCGAATTACTTCAGGGATTTTTATTTTACCCATATTTTCTTTATCTACACAGACAATGACTGCCTCACCCAATGCAACGATATCTTGCTGTACCTCACTCCATAATAAATAACTCATACGTAACGCACTATTACGCATTTCTTCAACCCGCACCCCAATTTTAAGTTGGTCTGGATAAAATACTGGCCGTATATATTTGCACTGATTTGATGCAACCACCGTATAAACATCCTGTTGAAAAATATTCAGCTGATCCATATAACGAATTCGGGCACTTTCGATATAGCGATAATACATCACGTTATTCACATGTCCGAAAGCATCCATATCTCCCCAGGCGACTGGCTGCTCATGAATAACCGGATAATCTGACAGGCTTAACATTGACGTGACCTCATATTTTAATTTCAACAAAATTTGCATTATTTTCAAATATTAAATTTAACTGTTTAATTAAATCATCCTGACCTTTTAAAGTGGATTTAATTCTTAAATAATTCATCATTACATTATCTGGATAGAGTTCAAGTAATTTATCCGCTTCAGCATAACGTGCTGTGGCAGTGTATATATGCCATTTCGCAAAGGTAAACACAGGTAATGAAGGATATTTATTTTCCCAGTAGTCAATTCGCTGCTCAACCATTAAATAATCTGGATTTTGTTTCAATAATTGCTGCTGGAACCATAAATAAAATACATCTTGATTAAATCGCTCATCCAATAAATGTAATGCCAAGTCTTCATGCTGCTGACTCATTTCGGGCATTCGCGATAATACCTTTAACCACAAATTTTTTATTTCATAATTGCGACTATAAATTTGATCTTCCAAGTCCAAATAACGTTGTTGCAAATTTTGTAAACTTTCCAAATTCGCTTGATCAAAATCAAGCAATAACTGCTGCAACCATTCCTGTTTGGTTTCGGTGCCTAAATGACCATATTTGGTTGAACGCAAATACATCCATGGAAACTGAATGGCAAACTTGCCCCATAACGCGGTTAAACGTAAATCATAAGCACTTTTTACATCATTCAACCATGGTGACAGCTCATGCTGATTTAAAAATTCAAGATGCGTTAATGCCTGCTCACCATCATTTTGAGCCAGATAAATCTCAATACGTTGAATTTCAGCCAATTCAAATGCCATGGTATTGCTTTGATTTAATATTGCCAGGGCTTGCGGATACTGCTGCTGCATCCAGTACAATCGGGAACCAATAATCCCCTTTAATAAACCCGATTGAGAAAATACCCCTTGAATAAAGGCTTGCTGGTCTTGGGCGGCTTCCAATAACCACACCACGGCCAACTGCTCATAAGGATGTAAATTTTTAAAATCAAAAACAGTTTTTAACTTTCTTTGCTCTCGGGTTAAATAACGCTTAATTACCAACCACAATAATTGAATCATTAAGCTTAAACACGCCAGAAAAATAAAAATGACCCAGATATTGGTTTGAATCTGCCATTCACGCCAGTATAAATAAACGTAACCCACACCATAGCCATAACTTAAAATACTCAGCCCTGCGATTATAATCAGGCTGATCAAGGAGTAAGCAAGCAAAATCTGTTTCATTGAGTCATCATCCCAATAATGCGCGCGTATTTAATTTTGGCGTAGGAATAACGGTAAATCCTTTTATTTTTTGGATATTCTGAATCAATTGACGTGATTTCTCATCTGGTATCTGATTTAACAATTGGATAATTTCAGTCAGCGATTCCTGATATTCTAAATATTGACCTTGCTGCAAGGCTTGATGTGCCAGTAATAATCTCAACTGTGCCTCTTTTAAGATTAATGGACGTTGCATTAAAGCCACAGCTGGCTGTTTTGCCGGTTCCACAACCACCCAACGTTGCCAAAAATATTTAGCTTGGGAGGGGCTTGAACTTAATTGAGGAAGCTTCAATTCTTGAGTTAAGGCATTATCCAACTGATGTATTAATGCATCTACTTTCACTTGTTGAGCAACGCGTTCGCTTACAAACTGCTGTATCACTTGCTTATCTTTTAAAATCACCTGATGCAAACTTTGCTTCAATGAAGGGGCTAAGGCATATTGTGCCAAATTGCCATCTAAATACATTAACTTGTCGAGGGCATCACTGATTTTTTGTTGTTTCAACATAAATTCAATCAAATCTAGTTGCTGCTTAATTACCACAATCGGATCAATACTAGATGCTTCCATGGTTTTTAAATCCTGTTCGGTTGCTGAAACAGGATGCGTTGATTCACTCGATATATTGACCTGACGCTGTAAAGCCACCAATTGATCATTTAAATTTGCATTGTGTTGCTCAATACGATGCAGACTTGTGCTTAATTCTGTTTGTTGTGCAGAGATATTAAATACCTCATAACTTAATTTTATAATCCAGAGCAAACTTAAAATCAGTAATAAAATGAGAATTTTCTTCATGTGTTCCCTTGCACAACAACTATTTGCTGCAAAATTGAATCTGTTTTTAAATCTGCTAATCGCGCGATATTAAAACATGCCTGTTGATTTTTTTTATAATCTGAAACAACTTGATACAAGCGCTCGCCCAAAACAAAATAATGGCCTTTTGCAATTATCGTTTCTTGACCTTGCATTAACTTGATCCAGTTCAGCCAACTCGCCTCACTACTCACCACCATTGCATATTCTGGCTCTTGTTCCAATAAAGGCAATACCTCAGGAAGATTCTGCTGAGTGGGTAAAGGACAACGGCGCTCATATAAAATAAAATTAAGAATATGCATACCTTGCCGTTTTAATTGATCCATCATAAATGGACGTCCGCCTTCCCCCCGCCAAAAAGCGATGCATGTGCCTGCATCCATGCTTTTTAATATCGGAAGCTGCAACATCCCTTCTGATGTTTCAACCGCAGGCACTTCAGCAGAAATTCCATAGGTCGCTAAAGCTTGTGCCGTGGTTTCACCTACTGCAATCCACTGAATCTGCTGAAGCTGATTCAGGTTAATCGAGGCTTGTTTTAAATAATCCATGCCTATTTGAACTGCAGTCGGACTGACCACCACAATCACCTGGGCAGACAGCAACTGCTGATATAACTCAGCTAACGACAATGACCAAGGTCGGGCCACCAATTCCAGCAAAGGCAAATCCAGCACTGGAACTCGAGCCCTACGCAAGGCATGACTCAAGTTCTCTGCTCGGTCTTGAGGACGGGTATTAATAAACAGCATATTAATATAAGGCTTTCAGCAACTCGCCTGCGCCTTGTTCAAGCAACTTTTGGGCAAGCGTTTCACCCAACTGTTCAGCTTGTTCTGGCTTACCACTCATTTCAACTTTTAACAGGGTTAAACCATCTACACTTCCTACCCGACCCTCCATGTGAATTTGGCCTTGGTTTAAAGTAGCATAACCTGCGATTGGCACCTGGCAACCGCCTTCCAAATAGGCATTAAAAGCGCGTTCTGCACGTACGCAAACATCCGTTTCAGCATGTAAAAGTGGTAAAATAAGGTTCAGTACAGCCTGGTCTGTCGCGCGACATTCTAAACCTAACGCCCCTTGTCCGACTGCAGGCAAACTGATTTCAGGCTGCAAGGTATGGCGGATACGCTCGGCTAGACCTAAGCGTTTTAAACCCGCACTTGCCAGAATAATGGCATCGTATAAACCTGAATCCAGTTTAGATAAACGTGTTCCAACATTACCGCGTAAATCAATAATGTTTAAATCTGGACGTTGTTTTAAAATTTGGGATTTACGGCGCAGGCTGGATGTTCCGACTTTTGCACCTTGCGGTAATTCATCAAAACTGTTGTAGGTATTGGAAACAAAAGCATCCAAAGGATCTTCACGTTCACAAATCACGGCCAGGCTTAAGCCTTCCGGCAAAGCCATGGGTACATCTTTCATGGAGTGGACAGCCAAGTCTGCACGACCATCCAGCAATGCCGCTTCCAGCTCTTTGACGAATAAACCTTTGCCACCAATTTTTGCCAAAGGCGTATCCAAGATTTTGTCACCTTGAGTTACGAAGGTCACCAACTCAACTTTAAGATCAGTATGCAATGCCTCTAAACGGGCACGAATATGTTCAGCCTGCCATAGTGCAAGCGGGCTTTGTCGAGTTGCAATCTTCAAAATCTTCATAAATTTTAGAAACAGTCAATTAAGTGCGTTATTCTAAACTTAACGCGCTGACTTGAAAATGCAAGTACATTCGCACAGTTGTTGTCACTAAAACCATGAAACCCGTTTTAAATTTTTTGTATTCGTTCTCTTAGATTGGGTAAATGGCGCCGGCTGACTGCCAAGCGTTCCTCCAGTTCACGACAACGCACTTGATACTGGCCTGAACTAATAACTTCGAGTCCATCCAGAAAATGTACTGAAACTAGAGCATTACGATGAATTCGGACAAATTGGTCGCCAAATTCATTTTCCAGGTCTTTTAAGGTTTCATCAATCAGTACACTGCCATTTTTATGGCGTACCGTGACATATTTTTGATCTGCTAAAAAATAATAAATATTTTCCACAGGCACCAGCTCTACCCCACGGTAGGTTTTTGCCACAATTTGGTGGCGTTTTATATTGAATTCGTTCATATCTTCTTTTTGTTTTAAAGTACTCATTTGTGCTTGAGTCAGTTTTGTTAAATGATCTAAAACCTGTTGTAATTCTTGCTGCATCACTGGTTTTAATAAATAGCCTTCCGCATGTGACTTAAATGCCTCCAAAGCATGTTCATCATAGGCAGTACAGAAAATAATCGCGGGCATAGGCTCAAGCTGACGCAAATGCTGTGCACAGCTTAAACCATCCATTTCAGGCATTTGAATATCTAACAATACGACATCTGGTTCATAAAACTGAACCATATCAATCGCCTGCTGACCATGAGTTGCGGTTGCAACCACTTGATGTCCCAGTTGTGTGACTAAACGTGATAAGCGCTCTACAGCGAGAGGTTCATCATCACAAATCAGGATGTCCATTTTTCCTCCTTTCACAGTTACCATGATTTTTTTTATAAGTTAACTATGATTTTTTTATTTATATCGATATTGCACAACTGTGGTAAATATTCCCTTTCCCGCGTATGTTTGAAAACTCACACTGCGTCCATAATAAGCTTCTAGACGTTGTTTCACATTTTCAACCGCAATACCATTTCCTTGTCGTAAATTTATTTTATCCTGTGTGTATGGATTAGTAATGACTATATTGACTTGATTTTGCAATATTTCAATCAATATGCTTATCGTACTCTTTGTTAAAAATTTTTCAACTCCATGAAAAATACTATTTTCTACTAAAGGTTGTAAAGTTAATAACGGAATTTGTATCTGAGAAAAGAGAACTTCATCTTCATATTTCCATTCTACGCGCAAGCGATCACCTAAACGGATCTGTTCAATGGCCAAATAACGTTGACACAGTTCAATTTCATCTTTTAAGCGAACCAGTTTAAGTTCTTTAAAACTCGCACGAAATAGCTGTGATAAATTCAGTAACATTTGTTCTGCTTTATCCGGATCAATGGTAATTAAACTAATTACTGTATTTAAACTGTTAAACAGAAAGTGGGGGTGAATTCGTGCCTGCATGGCCTGAATTCTTGCGTTCAATTCACTGTTTTGCTGACGTGCCCATTGTTCTCGAAAATACAGATAGCGGAAACAAAATGTCCCGATCAGCACCCCATAACTGAGATTCAACAACACTCCGTCCAGTAAAACATCAAGATTTAAATTATGGATTTGAAAATTTTGTCCAAAATAAATCACACCATTTAGTACAACAGTGGTCAATAAAACAATCATTTGTAACAGAATGAAGCTGACAGATAGGACTTGACCAAAACTTAAATGCTGAATTTTTTTCTGAAACAGTTCAAGCAATGCCGCAAAAGCCAGTAACACCCAGTTAATGAACAACATATACTGCAATAAACGCCCTACACTTAAGCCCGCCCATGATTGTGCTTCTGCCAAAGCGAGAATCATCGCCAAAATATTACTGGCAATAAATAATTCGATTAAATGTTGCCAACGCCCTGTTTTCGTAAAAAAATAAGCGTATGGTTTATTTCCCTGTGTATCAGCAAAACTTTGCTCGTCTTGTCCTTCGGCAAGTGAACCTGAATTTGTTATACTCTTTTTAGTTCTAATGCTTTTTATCCTATTGAGCCGACATGACCACATCTTCTAATTCCTCAAATCCGTCACAAACCCAAACTTCGGGTATGTGGGGCGGTCGTTTCTCTGAAGCGACGGACGCTTTTGTTGCTGAATTTACAGCATCTGTACAATTTGACCAACGCTTTTATAAACAAGATATTGCAGGCTCTATTGCACATGCAACCATGCTTGCAAAAGTTGGCGTACTTACAGCACAAGAACGTGACGATATCATCACCGGCTTGACGGCTATTCAGGCTGATATTGAATCGGGTAACTTTGAATGGCGCATTGATCTGGAAGATGTCCACATGAACATTGAGTCTCGCCTGACTCAGCGTATTGGGATTACAGGTAAAAAACTACATACCGGTCGTAGCCGTAACGACCAGGTTGCAACCGATATTCGTTTATATGTACGTGACGAAATTGATGCGATTTTAAAATTGCTGGAAAAATTACAAAAAGGCATTTTAGGTTTAGCTGCTAAAAATACCACTACGATTATGCCAGGTTTCACCCATCTGCAAACTGCACAGCCTGTGACTTTCGGTCACCATTTGATGGCTTGGTTTGAAATGCTGGTACGTGATTCTGAGCGCTTAATTGATTGCCGTAAACGTGTTAACCGCCTGCCTTTGGGTTCTGCTGCTTTGGCAGGTACAACTTACCCAATCGAGCGTGAATACACCGCACAACTTTTAGGTTTTGAAGCAGTGTGTGAAAACTCGCTGGATGCCGTGTCGGACCGTGATTTTGGTATTGAATTCAATGCTGCTGCATCTTTAATCATGATGCATTTATCACGTATGTCTGAAGAAATGATTCTATGGACATCAGCACAGTTCAAATTTGTGAACATTCCAGACCGTTTCTGTACCGGTTCTTCAATCATGCCGCAGAAGAAAAACCCAGATGTACCTGAGTTGATTCGTGGTAAGACTGGCCGTGTCTATGGTGATTTGATGAGCCTATTAACCTTAATGAAAGGTCAACCCTTGGCATATAACAAAGACAACCAGGAAGACAAAGAACCTTTGTTTGATGCCATTGATACTGTTCGTGGTTCACTCATGGCCTTTGCTGACATGATTCCTGCATTGGTTCCAAATATTGAAATTATGCGTGAAGCTGCGCTTCGTGGTTTCTCCACTGCAACTGATCTTGCCGATTACCTTGTAAAAAATGGCGTTGCTTTCCGTGATGCGCATGAAATTGTCGGTAAAGCGGTTGCACTGGGTGTTCAAGAAGCTAAAGATTTATCTGAATTGACACTTGAACAACTGCAACAGTTCTCTGATCTGATTCAAGCGGACGTATTTGAAAAAGCATTGACTCTTGAAGCATCTGTCAATGCACGTAACCACATTGGTGGTACTGCACCTGCGCAGGTTGAAGCAGCCATTGCTCGTGCCTACACACGCTTAGAAAAACTTTACGCTTAAGGAATAATGATATGTCTCGACAAGTATTTTGCCGTAAGTATCAAGCCGATATGGAAGGTTTAGATTTTGCGCCCTTCCCAGGTGCAAAAGGTCAAGAATTGTTTGACAGCGTGTCTAAACAGGCTTGGCAAGAATGGCTTAAACACCAAACCACGCTAATCAATGAAAAACGTCTCAACGTATTTGAACCAGATGCGAAAAAGTTTCTTGAAGAACAGCGTGAAAAATTCTTTAGTAACGATGAGTCACTAGAAAAAGCTGAAGGCCTAAAGCCTGAGTAAAAAAGAAAGCACGCTTTCTTTTTTACGCAAGATAAACACCGAAGGTGTGCGTAGGCTTTAATTTGAAAGAATCCCCTAAAAATAGGGGATTTCTTTTTTACGCTATCTTATTTTTCTGCCACAAGCCCATAGTTAATGGGTTATAGAATGATTAAAACCGATAATTGAGGCTGGATTTTATTTTTTACAGCGCTGCCCTAATGGCTAGAAGGCTTAAAAGCTCGGTCTACCTGCATTTTTTTTACATCTAGAAATAACTGTAAATCAAAGATACATTTCTCAATAAATCTCTACATTACAATACAATAACCTACATGAAGCAGAGAAGGCATTATTCTATAATCAATTTCAAGAAGATGGTTAAACATCTTATAAAAACTATAAATATACCCGATTTCAATCCTAGGTTTCCCCCAAAATCTAGGATTTTTTTTGCGTTCAGATTTTGCTATTTCCTAAAATAAAATCAAAAAAAACACCCTGAAAAGAGGGTGTCTTTAATGACTTTTTAAATCTTGATTTAAGGCTGCTTTAAATATGGCCATGCAGCTTTCAAATAAATAAACATGGACCACAACGTTAGAATCACCGCGGTATACAGTAAAAGATAAGCCAACGTATCAAGCGGTTGCCAATTCAACAAAAATACTGAAATCGCAATCATCTGAAAAGCAGTTTTATATTTACCTACGGTAGATACCGCCACATTGGTACGTGCACCTAATTCAGCCATCCACTCACGCAAAGCAGATACAGTAATTTCACGTGAAATAATCACAATCGCAGCGAATGCCATCGAAATGCTCGGTTGCCATTGCACCAAAACAATCAGTGCAGCTGCGACCATTAACTTGTCCGCTACCGGGTCAAGAAAACGGCCAAAGGCTGAGGTTTGATTGAGTGAACGAGCCAAATAACCATCGAACCAATCGGTTACCGCAGCAACGACAAAAATCGCCGTTAAAATAATGTGACGAGTCATGTTCGTGTCTTGTTCGGCAACGCCAATTGCAGGCGGCCAATAGGCCACCAGCAAAAAAACAGGAATTAAAGCTATACGCGCCAAAGTCAAGATATTTGGAATATTCAGGATGCGACCTGTAGTCATAGACACCGCCAATTTTTCCCCTGTATGTACAATGAAAAACCACACATATTTTGAGGATGGATTCATCGTTAATTCAGACTCACTTTATACGAATTGCTATAAAGTGTCACTAGGCAAACACGGTAACTGTCTGTCTGGAAATCGCAATCAGTCTATTTTCAGCATCCCACAGATGGGCATATTCGGTGGAATATCCCTCTGCGGCATAGTCAGTAAATACTTTATATTTAAACCAATCATGCAATTGATGCCGGACTGGATGCACATAAGTCAGGTGCCAGGTCAGGGAACTGGCTGGTGCAAAGGTCTTGAACATGGGCAATACGCCTGGCGGCCACATATCAAAAGCAACCATCAAATCGGCCACGCTCATTTCCCGGTTTTCATGCTGCTGGGGATTAAAACGCATCCAACCACTAAAGTCAGGCTTTTCACTGGCTGTACAAGGATATTGCCCTTCAATCCAGACCAGATCCATTTGCTGAAAACACTGTGGTGCTAAGGCTGGAGGTGGAACAATGGTCAAGCTTTCTGCAGCCGGAAACTCTGGAGCAGCGCGCTCCTGCTGTACTGAAATGCTTGATTCACGATAGGCACCAAAACTGGCAATCAAAATACTTTGTACTGCTTCATCTTGCCAGAGACGTACTTCAATCGTGGTCACTGATTTGCCTTGCCGTAAAATTTCAGCGGTCAATCGTACTTTGCTTTCCTGTACCGGACCGACAAAAGTCACACTGGTACTTAATAAAGTTTTGGAAGAATCCGCAATCGTGGTCAAAGCCTTATGCATCATCATCCCTGCGACCAGTCCGCCATAAATGGTACGACCCTGTAACCAGCCTTTCGGAATATTCACCCATTCATGCTGTTCGATTTCTTTATATAACTGGTCTAATGCCATCCTTGCTTCTCACGACTATTATTATTTGCTTTATCTTTCACCTATTTTCAGCAATTGTAAATGACCATTAACCAATGATTTTTTGAGTATTTTTGCCAATTCAATGCAATTTACTCATGCAAAATTTTATAAATGGTTCTTGCCATGACATCACCCAGACCGGGAACCAGTTTCAAGTCATTTTCCGAAGCTTTCAATACGCCTTGAATGCCACCAAAATGGGTCAGCAAATCACGACGGCGTTTCGGACCCAGCCCAGGAATCACTTCCAATACCGATGAGCCACGTTTCTTGTCGCGTTTGGCACGGTGTTTGGTAATGGCAAAACGATGCGCTTCATCACGCACCTGCTGAATCAAATGCAGCGCTTTATGGTCTTCAGGTAACTGAATTTTAGTCCCATCGGTAAAATGCAAGGTTTCCAGACCCGGTTTACGCCCTTCACCTTTGGATACTCCGACCATAAAGGCATCCAGTCCCAGATCCTGCATCACTTGCATCGCCATATGCAACTGCCCTTTACCGCCATCAATCAGCAGTAAATCGGGCAACATGGCTTTTTTATAGCGACGCGTCAACGCTTGGCGCATAGCCGCATAGTCATCCCCACCGGTAATATCATCAATGGAAAACTGGCGATAATCACGCTTCCGCGCACCGCCCGAATCAAACACCACACAGGACGCAACCGTTGCTTCACCCATGGTATGCGAGATGTCAAAACATTCAATCCGGTCAATCGGACGCCCGACGACCTGTTCCAACTGATGGAAACGCTCATTCAGTTCAAAATGATTGGCCAGCTGACCTTTAATGGCGTGCTGCACATTCATATTGGCCAGTTCCAGCCATTCGGCACGGGTTTCCCGAACATTGTGCTTGATCTGCACTTTCTTGCCAAATTCCTGTTGTAACGCCTGTTCCAACTCTTTGCGATCGGGAATCTCGACATTCACAATCAGCTCGGCAGGCACTTCATCGGCCACCTGAAAATAAAAGTTCGCCATGAAATCCGACAGCATTTGCCCCAGATCATCGCCCTGCATATCGGGGAAATAACTTTTACCGCCCAGCATTTTGCCATTACGCACATGCATAATCTGCACGCAAGTCACCCCGGCATGATAGGCAATCGCCAGAATATCGGCCTCACCTTTGAGTTTATAAATCGCCTGTTGTGACTGCACGTCACGTAGCAACGCCATCCGGTCACGGTAAAACACCGCTTTTTCAAATTCCAGTGCTTCAGCCGCAGCTTCCATTTTGGCAATCAGTTCCTGATTCAGCTCTTTAGTATCGCCCTGTAAAAAGCGAATCG
>JBLZXS010000188.1:0-3918 GCA_050285325.1 Acinetobacter sp. | reverse complement strand
AATTCACCATCCCATAGGTTCACAGGACTATGAGTTACAGCCGGACCGGTATGCTCTGCATGATCGTCTATATAACGACCGGCAATCACGCGGAGATGTCCTGCACCCTCTTCAAATTCAATCACAGGAATCTCTTGTGCTTCAATGGCCTGATATTTAGGTGGGGTCATTTTATCTGCGGCAGGCAAATTCACCCAAAGCTGCACCATTTCAAAGAGTCCACCATTTTTAGCGAATTCTTCAGAGTGGAACTCTTCATGTACTAGACCTGCACCGGCCGTCATCCACTGCACATCGCCAGTTTTAATCTGACCGCCGCCTCCGGCTGAGTCTTTGTGAGTCACCCCACCTTGATAAGCCAGCGTCACCGTTTCAAAACCGCGATGCGGATGTGAACCCACGCCATGCTGCTGCGTGGTCGGGCTAAAATGATAGGGTGCAGCATAATCCAACAGTAAAAATGGACTAATCGCCTGTCCTAAACGGTCATAGGAAAACAGGTTTTTGACCGGAAAGCCATCTCCGACCCAATGCATATTTTGATTGCGATAAACACCAATTACTTTTTTCATCTTTTAACTCCTATATTCTCGATAGGATGAACATAGGCTTATGCTAGTGCTTTCCTCGGGCTGAATATATAGCCGCACCAATACACAGTGTCCTATAAACAAGATAAAGTGACTTTATAAAGCGACATCTCCGCTTAAATCGTTAAAAAAAATACTCTTATTTATAACTATCCTATTTTTATGATTAATCTTCTCGTAATCAATACTTCTATTGTCCCATTTTCACACTTAGCATAATAAACATCACGACATCACCACACTTCTATTTTCGGTTGATGTCAGTATGTTTTTCATCACAACGAGGAATAGAAAAATGGGCAAACCTTATATTCGTTTAGATAAAGATAATGCAGCGGTTCTTTTGGTCGATCATCAAACCGGTCTGTTATCTTTGGTACGTGACATCGATCCAGACAAATTTAAAAACAACGTCCTGGCACTTGCCGCAGCAGCCAAATATTTCAATCTTCCGACCATTTTAACCACCAGTTTTGAAGAGGGGCCGAATGGTCCTTTGGTTCCTGAACTGAAAGAAATGTTCCCGGATGCACCCTATATTGCGCGTCCGGGTCAAATTAATGCCTGGGACAATGAAGACTTCGTAAAAGCAGTTAAAGCCACAGGTAAAAAACAACTGATTATTGCCGGGGTCGTGACCGAAGTCTGTGTGGCGTTCCCTGCACTTTCAGCACTTGAAGAAGACTTTGAAGTGTTCGTTATTACCGATGCTTCCGGTACATTTAACCCTTTAACCCGTGATTCGGCATGGGATCGCATGTCCAATGCTGGCGCACAACTGATGACTTGGTTTGGTGCTGCCTGTGAACTGCACCGTGACTGGCGTAACGATGTTGAAGGCTTGGGGGCATTGTTCTCGAATCACATTCCTGATTATCGCAACCTGATCAACAGCTATAACCAGCACAGCGGTCAAAAATAATAATACTCTTTTAAAATAAGCGGTCTTCGGATCGCTTTCTGGTTTTTGCAGTTTTTTAATTTCGTTTATCTTTTTGATTTTCAGATAGAATGATAAGAATCTAACCCTGTTCTGAGCATGATGTATGATGCATTCATTTGATGATTATTATTACTTTTTCCTGGTGGTCAAACATGGCGGATTTAGTGCAGCAAGTGAAGCCAGCAATATCACCAAATCAAAACTCAGCAGACGAATTTTAGACTTGGAAAGTCAATTTAATGTCAGCCTGATTCAACGTTCAACCCGCCATTTTAAAGTCACGCCTTTAGGGCAAGAATTTTATAAGGAATGTTGCAAAGTCATTACTCAAGTTGAATGTGCCAATAATGTATTGCTGAAACAAAAAAGCGAGCCTCAGGGTTTAATCAAAATCAGTTGTCCTTCAGTGATGATGCGTTTTCAAGTTCGCACTTTATTGAATCAATTTTTAAAAGATTATCCCAAAGTACAAATTGAACTCGAGCTGACCAGCCGCCGTGTGGATCTGATTCATGATGATATTGATTTAGCCATCCGCACCAATTTTCAAGCCAATGAAGACTCGAGTTTGATTGTCCGTGACGTGATTAAAACCACGCATTGTTTGGTGGCAAGTCCAGAACTTTTAAAGGGAAGAGAAATTCAGCATTTCACAGAATTGCATGAATTTCCAAGTGTGGTTCTGGGCATTCAAAAATCACAATATTATTGGCATTTAAAAAATCGTAAGCATGATGAAGTGATTGATATTCCCCTTCAGCCACGGATTAAAAGCAATGATCTTGCCGGAGTCTACTATGCCGTCCGCGATGGTTTAGGCATTGCCGATTTGCCTTATATAACCGTTGAAGAAGACATTAAACAAGGCCAACTGATTCATGTCTTACCGGAATGGTGCTCAAATTTAGGCACTGTGCAGCTGGTCTATGCTTCACGTAAAGGGCAACGTCTGGTGATGGAAAAACTGATTGATTATCTGGTCGAAGGTTTAAGAAATTTAGCCAAAGATCATTTAGGTTATGCGCTTTAAGTTAACAGAGGGCGCATATAAAGAATCCAGGAACTAAGTCCTGGATTCTTTGGGAGATCATCTCAATATGAGATTAGATTTTACCAATCAAGTCGATTGAAGGCGCAAGTGTTGCATCACCTTCTTTCCATTTTGCCGGGCAAACTTCACCTGGGTGCGCATGTACATATTGAGCCGCTTTCACTTTACGAAGTAATTCTTGAGCATCACGACCAATACCACCGGCATTGATTTCAACAATCTGAATTTTACCTTCTGGGTCAATCACGAAAGTACCACGGTCAGCCAAACCTTCAGACTCAATCAGAACTTCGAAGTTTTTTGCCAAAGTCCAGGTTGGGTCGCCAATCATTGGATATTGGATTTTCTTGATTTCGTCAGAACTGTCATGCCAAGCTTTATGGGTAAAGTGAGTATCAGTCGATACTGAATAAATCTCGACGCCCATTTTTTGGAATTCAGCATAGTTATCTGCCAAATCACCGAGTTCTGTTGGACAAACGAAAGTGAAGTCTGCAGGATAGAAGAACACCACTGACCATTTTCCGGTCATGTCTTTTTCAGACACTTGAATGAATTCACCATTTTTATATGCGGTTGCGTTGAATGGTTTTACTTCAGTATTAATTAAACTCATGAGATATTCCTCTAGCTTGTTTCTGGGATTGCTTATCTTGTGAAGCTAGAATACGAAATATCTTAAAATTGGTAAAACCGTACTTTTTCATAAAAACAATCGAATTATACGATTAATTATTCCTATTCATTTTATAAAAGTGATTGGTTTAGACAATAAAAAACCCTCTGCAATGAGAGGGCTTTGAAGATGGCTTACCGTTTCAATTCAGTTAAAACGGTAAATCGTCATCTAGATCAGCAGGTGCAGCGACAGGCGCAGCAGGTGCAGATTGCGGTGCTTTTGGCTGGAAAGCAGATGGATTATTGTTGGCATAACCGCTTTGCTGGTTGTTATTAAAACCACCACCTTGATTATTGCCATAACCGCCTTGGTTATTATTATTGTTATTATAACCGCCGCCTTGATTGTTGTTGAAACGAGGTTGGTTATAACCCGCGTTGTCACCACCCGCAGCTTGTTCACCTTGCTGACGGTTACTATCTAACATTTGCATTTGTTCACCACGAATTTCTGTGGTGTAGCGTTCTTGACCGCTTTGGTCTGTCCACTGACGCGTACGCAATGAACCTTCAATATAAACTTTTGAACCCTTACGTAGATATTGCTGTGCAATTTCACCTAAGCGGTTATGCAACACAATACGGTGCCATTCAGTTTGTTCTTTACGCTCACCCGTATTTTTATCAGTCCACGAATCACTTGTCGCGATTGAAAA
>JBLZXS010000187.1:0-6908 GCA_050285325.1 Acinetobacter sp. | reverse complement strand
CGGTCGATTTTCACCGCAGCATCACCCGCAATGAAGCGAATGTTTTTGTCGCTATACCAAGCATGCGGATGCAGCATGATGTCATCAATGGTTTTATCGCCCGACAATACGGGTGAAAGCATGATGCGGTTATAGTTGCCCCACGGTTCTTCACCGATTACGGTCACTTCATAACGTTCAGGTGCCATATCCAGCAAATCTTCCAGACAGCGCATACCCGCCAAACCATTGCCCACCAGCACCAGTTTCATCTTTTCCTGAGCGGTGCCATTGTTGGTGATATAGGTTTTTTGCGGTGTAGGACTGACCCAAACCTTGCCATGTTCAATCTTGCTTGGAAACACCAGCAGCTTTTGGTCTTTATCTTCCAGACAACGCCCGGTTGCCAGACTGAAATGTTGCTTATAGATGGGAGATGCCACGACACGCTCACCTTGCAAATCGCCAATGATGCCGCGCGACATCACAAATGCCTGACTAAATGGGTCCTGGTTACTTAAGGCATAGACCCGTTTTTCATTACCGACACGGAAAATGGCAATTTGCTGATTTTCAATTAATGCACCCACACCGGTATTCTGGGTAATGTCATCCAGACTACAAATCTCAACCCAATCCAAGTCATTCATTTCTTTTAAAATTGTCATCATCTTTATCCTTTCTTTGAACTTCTTTCATCAATATTCATAGCCTCTTTGTGTTTCTCTCAGAGGGAGAAATCACAAGGTTTGATGAAAGAAGCTCTTAATGCTCTAAATTTCTTATGCTTCAACCACTGGAATACGCGTCACATCACGTTCAACCGCAGTCTTTGGGCGGATTTGTCCACGTTCGGTAGCAAACTGAATATGTGGATCATTCTGTTTTTCAGCCTTGGCATTAATAAAGGTGATAAAGCGTTTACGTACTTCCGGATCTTCAACCGCAGTGCGCCATTCATCTTGATAAGTGCCGACCACATGATCCATACGGCGTTCTAACTCGGCAGCCAGTCCTAAAGAATCTTCAACCACTACAGCTTTAATATAATCCAGACCGCCTTCCAGATTGTCACGCCATACCGAAGTACGTTGCAGACGATCTGCGGTTTGGATATAGAACATATAGAACCGGTCGATATAACGAATTAAAGTTTCAGTATCCAGATCAGAAGCTAGTAGCTCCGCGTGGCGTGGTTTCATACCGCCGTTACCGCACACATACAGGTTCCAGCCTTTTTCTGTAGCAATCACCCCGACATCTTTACTTTGCGCTTCGGCACATTCACGGGTACAGCCAGAGACCGCCATTTTGAGTTTATGTGGAGAACGCAAGCCCTTGTAGCGATTTTCCAGGAAGATGGCCAAGCCCATAGAATCATCGACACCATAACGACACCAAGTGCTACCGACACAAGATTTCACAGTACGCAATGATTTGCCGTAAGCATGACCCGACTCAAATCCTGCATTGATGAGTTTTTCCCAGATTTCAGGCAGTTGATGCACTTGCGCACCAAACAGGTCAATTCGTTGTCCACCGGTGATTTTGGTATATAGACCATAGTCTTTCGCAACCTGCCCGATCGTGATTAAACCTTCCGGGGTAATTTCACCGCCTGCGATCCGGGGCACAATTGAATAGGAGCCATCTTTTTGAACATTACCGAGGTAGTAATCATTACTGTCTTGTAAACCTGCATGGCTTGGTTTGAGTACAAAATCATTCCAGCAAGATGCCAAAATATTCGCCGCAGTCGGTTTACAGATATCACAGCCTAGACCGTGACCATGTTGCCCGATCAGATCATCAAAAGTTTTGATTTCATTGACCCGCACTAGGTGATACAACTCTTGGCGTGAATAGGCAAAGTGTTCACACAGGTGATTGTTAACAGTCACCCCTTGACGTTGCAATTCAGATTTCAATACTTGAGTAACTAAAGGTGCACATCCACCACAAGCCGTTGCGGCTTTGGTACATTTTTTCAAGGCACCGAGAGAGGTTGAACCATCGGCAATAGCACTGCAAATATCGGCTTTAGACACGTTATTACATGAACAAATGGTTGCGCTGTCTGGCAGTAAATCAACACCACTACCGCCTGTTTTCGCTGATGATTGTGTATAACCCGGCATGATCAGGCTTTCCGGATTTTCTGGTATAGCCAAGCCATTCAGCATCATTTGTAGCAGGTCGTTATATTCTTTGGCACAGCCCACCAGAACAGCACCGAGTAGCTTGGTTTTTTCCGCATTCACCACGATTTTTTTATAAATCATGGCATCTTCATCGGCATAGAAATAGCTTAAGGCATTCGGCGTCATGGCATGCGCATCACCCACCGATGCTACATCTACACCCATCAGTTTCAGCTTGGTACTCATATCCGCGCCGGCAAATGAATTGCAGACTTGATCCATAACATGTTTCGCAGCAATACGTGCCATGTCATAGCCCGGAGCCACCAGACCATAAATTTTATTTTGCCAAAGTGCACATTCACCAATGGCATAAATGTCAGCATGAGAGGTTTGGCAATAATCATTAATCACGATCCCACCACGCTCACCAAGCGCCAATCCACTTTGACGTGCAAGCTCGTCACGTGGTCGAATCCCGGCAGAGAACAAAACGATATCGGTTGCAAGTTCAGAACCATCGCCAAACTTCATCACGTGCGTAGTATTTTCACCGGCTTCGATGCATTGTGTAGCTTTTTGGGTATGAACTTTCACCCCTAGATTTTCGATTTTTGCCCGTAAAACCTTGCCGCCGAGGTCATCAATTTGCACCGCCATTAAGCGAGGTGCAAACTCGACCACGTGGGTTTCAAGGTTTAAATCACGTAAGGCTTTGGCCGCTTCCAAACCGAGTAAACCGCCACCAATCACCACACCGGTTTTGGCATTTAAACTCGCGGTACGAATGGCATCCAAGTCTTCAATGGTGCGGTAAACAAAGCAGTTCTCACGCTCATTGCCTGGAATAGGAGGGACAAAAGCATATGAACCGGTTGCCAGTACCAACTTGTCATAACTAATTACATCACCATGATTGGTGGTAACCGTTTTATTTAAAGTGTCGATTGCATTGGCTTTAGTGCTGAGGCGTAAATCAATGCCATACGCATCGGCAAAATCGCTACGGCAAAGGGTTAAGTCTTTGGCAGATTTTCCAGTGAAATATTCGGTTAAATGTACGCGGTCATAAGCTAAACGTGGCTCTTCTGCCAGAATCGTGATTTCAACTTCGTCACCTGCATGTTCAAGAACCGATTCAATGAACTTGTGCCCTACCATACCGTGACCAATCATGACTAATTTCATATCAATTCTCCTTAATCCCTTTCCTTAACCTTGCGCCATGTTGTTACGTTCAAGCACTGCATCTTCAAACAGTTTTTGTTCTTTCTGTTTATGCTCAACCGAGAAGCGAATCATCAGTACAAAGCTTGCTGCAATCACGACCAGTCCACCGAGTGCCATCAAACAAGTTTGAATATCCAGCATGCCTTTGAGCAAGAAACCTGCTGCGACTGCACCGACGTTACCGCCTGCGCCAATGATGCCTGCTACACCCCCCAAGGCATCACGGTCAATGAATGGCACCAGGGCATAGGTTGCACCGCAAGCCATGTGAGTAAACAGTGCAAATACGGTCATGACCAGAATTGCGAGAACTGCGGTATTCATTTGTGAGAACAAGATCAGGAACAAACCTTCCATCAGGATCATGCCGAACAGCACTTTAGTACGACCATCCAGGCCTTTTTTCATTGCAACTTTGTCTGAAACAATGCCACCCAAAGCACGGGCAAACAGCGCCAGTAAACCGAAGATCCCTGCTGCAAGTCCTGCTTCTTTGAGACCAAAGCTAAAGTGTTCAACGTAGTACATCGCCACGATGTTATGAATAAAGATTTCAATACCGAAACACGCTGCATAAGCACCAAATAAAATCCAGACACGGTAGTTGCGTGCAGCGTGCATCAGAATCGCCATGCCGCCTTTTTTATCGCTACCGACTTGGATGCCTTGCGCACGAAGTTCTTTAAAGTTCCCTTGTGGACAGTCTTGGGTGAATTTCCAGTACATTGCACCAACAATAATCATCAGAATACCTGGCACCAATAAAGCAATTCTCCAGCCCATCGCCTGTTCAACACCAAACATCACCAAGGCAGCAAGCATTAACGGCATTAAGGCTTGTGTCGCACCGCCGCCGGCATTGCCCCAACCTGCTGATGCAGCATTGGCAGTTCCGACCACATTCGGAGCGAACATGATACTGGTGTGATATTGCGTGATGACAAAGCTGGCACCAATCGCACCAATCAATAAGCGGAAGAAAAGGAAAGATTCATAGCTGTTGGCAGAGGCCACACCAAAGACAGGAATACTGCCGATAATCAGTAGTGCAGTATAAGTTTTGCGTGGTCCATACTTGTCACATAAAGGCCCGACAATCAGGCGAACTAAAATGGTAATTGCAACGGCGGCAATATTGATATTGGCAATCTGGTCTTTAGTAAGATGAAATTCACCTGCAATCACAGGCATCAGTGGTGCACAGGCAAACCAGGCAAAGAAGCAGACAAAAAAAGCGAGCCAACTCATGTGGAAGGCTCTCATCGCTGCGCTGTTAAAATTAAAAAGACTTATTTTTGTGGCTTTTTTTTCATATAAATTTGAAGACATAACCTTCTCCTTCCTGAACTGAACGTATTGGTTTATCTGCTATGCGGATCGCTGCACACCAGATTCGATCAGAGCGGACATCGTTGGCCGTCTACAAATTCTTTAGAGTCGTCTTTGACTCAATATGAATTAAGCAATGTCCATGCCAACATAAAAAAAATATCATTAACTCAATATTTTTTATAACTTTTTATAATGGATTAATCATTTTTGGTATTTATCTTTACCGCACGTTTATCTGCTTAACAACGCTAGAGCTAAGGAAATGAATTGTGGTTGTGCTTCCTTGTAGCGCATTTTTGCATTAATACGGTGCACAATCCGATAACGGTTAAGTTTTATAACTGATTTTTATTGAATTAATACAGTTTTAACTGTTTTGGCATTTTAATTGCTTTGCATTTGCTATGACTTTTCTTTCAGGCTTTGCCTGATGATATTTTAGCCAATATGCCAAAACTGAAAATCGCACTGATTGATGACGATCAAGAACGTGCCAACTATATTAAAGCCTCCCTGATCGAACACAATTTCGAGGTCGTCGCTTGCCTGACCATTGACCATTTAAGCATGTTCCGTCTGGAACAACTGCATGCTGACGTGATATTGCTGGATATGGATCACCCACATCGGGACATTATTGAAAGCTGTGTCAGCCAGTTCGATTTGCCAACGGTGTTATTTACCAAAAATAGCCATAAAGACACCATTAAAAGTGCCATTGATGCCGGGGTAACCGCTTATATCGTCGACGGTATTGACCCATCTAAACTGGAAAGTATTTTAGAAATTTCAATTGAACAGTTTAAAAAGCATAAAAAATTACTCGGTGATCTGGAAGAAACCAAAAATAAACTGGCTGACCGTAAAGATGTCGAAAAAGCCAAAGTACTGATGATGCAATTGCATTCACTCAGTGAAGATCAGGCTTTTCAATTACTGCGTAAAAATGCCATGAGTCATCGCATGACCATTGGAGAAATGGCACGGCGTTTATTGGATGCCCAACAACTATTACAAAACCAACTCAGGGATTAATCCATGACAGATTTAGAAAAAACTCAAATCCAGATCGGCTATATTCCCTTGCTTGACTGTGTGGCCATTCTTTGGGCCAAACAGCGCGGCTTCTTCGATGAGCTTGGTCTGGATATTACTTTAGTCAAGGAAGCTTCATGGGCAAGTTTAAGAGACCGATTGGCTTTTGGTTTTTTAGATGCAGCCCATTGTCTGTCTGCCATGCTGCCTGCCGCAGCGCTGGGTGAAGACCAGCTGGGTATTCCCCTGCAAACGGCTTTGGTGTTAAGTCATAACCGTGCCTTTATCAGTTTGAATCAGAAATTGTGTTTTGACCTGCAGATTTCCCCTCAAGATAATGCCCCACAATCGGCACAAAAATTAGTTGCTGCGATTCAACAGCAAAAAAACATTCAACTGGCGCATGTATTTAAACAGTCGATTCATCATTATTGTTTAAGAGAATGGCTCGCACTCGCGGACCGTGATGTTGCACAGAACATCAAACTCGCGATACTTCCACCGCCTTATATGGTCGAGGCTTTAAGCAATCATGTGATTGATGGTTTTTGTGTCGGCGAACCCTGGAATACGCAAGGGGAATTGTTAGGGATTAGTCAAGTGGTCGCTTCTAGCCAAGATGTAATTCCTCAAGTGGCAGATAAAGTTCTGGCCGTAACAGCGGATTGGGCGATGCAACATCCGAATACACACCGTGCCTTGATTCAGGCGATTCAAAAAGCGCAACAAGAACTAAAAGATCTCGAGGATTATACGCAAGTCTGGCAAATGCTGATGGACTTCAATATTGTGCAGTTCCAATGTTCAGACAGCATTCATGTACAAAAATTTCATTCCATTCAAAATATTATCCGTAATTTTATCAATGAATCATCTCAACCTAAAGCAGAAGACTTTAAATGGCTGATTCAGCAAATGGTCAAATGGGATCAAATCAGTATCAGCGAAGCACTTATTGAAAAAATCAGCCAAAACTGCATTTTAACAATTAACTGATGTTATGCGTCCATACAAAATATGAGAAAGAAATGAACGTTCAACGCTGTTTGATACGCAATAAAGATTTTTTGTTTTGCTGACTCGAAATATATCTTAAGAATCCTCATCCTCTTAGATAGTATGGCAAGGCCCACGCCAAGCACTTAAATGCCTGCTTCATCTATAAGGCTCGATTGTATTTATTAAAAAGAT
>JBLZXS010000186.1:0-4656 GCA_050285325.1 Acinetobacter sp. | reverse complement strand
AAAAAATGTGTGTAATATCGTTATTATAACGCAACTACATACATAATTTTAGGAATTATGATAATGAAAAAGGTTTTGAAGGGCGCACCAACTTTTAGTGCCTTGGGGTTTAAAAAACAATTATTGGCACTTGCCGTATGTGTAAGTGTTGGAATCGGAATGGTAAGCATTGCTGAAGCAGCCCCTGCCCGTAATATCAACCCACCTGCATTAAAAGCCGGAGCACCACAAGTTTATGTGGTGAAAAAAGGTGATACTTTATGGGATATTTCTAAAAGATTTTTAAAAAATCCGGTACGTTGGCCTGAAATTTGGGCCAGCAACAAACATGTGAAAAATCCGCACTGGATTTTCCCGGGCGACCGTCTGCTGATGTGTACCTATAACGGTAAACCGATTATCGGTAAAGATGAAGGGGATGGCTGTGAAGGGATTATCCGTCGTTATACCGGTGGCACTGGTACAAAACTGCAACCTCAGGTCCGGGTTGAATCTTTAAACAACGCCATTCCTGTGATTCCACTAGAATATATCAAACACTGGTTAGAACGTAGCACTATTGTGGCTCCTGAATCGATTCAAGGTACGCCATACATTTTGGGGACGGCGGATCAACGTGTTCTTGCTGCTAAAGGTCAAACCGTTTATGCACGCGGAAATGGTCTGGAAGTCGGTCAACGCTATGCAGTTTACCGTGAAGGCGAACCGTATATGTTTACGGATGCCAAGGGTAAAAAATACAATGCCGGTCTTGAGTTAATTCAAGTTGCTTCTGGTGTGGCTGTAAGCGGTGAAAATGACATTACCACCCTTGAACTGACTGATACTTATAATGCCGAAGTACGTCGTGGTGACCGTGTTCTGCCTGAATACGATCCAATGCTTCCAACCTTGTTCTACCCAACCAATGCCGAAGATGTAGTTGCCGGTGGTCAAGTGGTTCGCGTAATGGGTTCCATCGGAACGGCGGCAAAACACAGTGTAGTGACCATTGACCGTGGTAGCTTACAAGGGGTTCAAGTCGGACATGTGCTCACAGTGAACCAAAAAGGTGAAATCGTAACTGATCCGAAAACCAAAGAACGTGTGCAATTACCCGGTCAACGTATTGGTAACATCATGGTATTCAAAAGCTTTGAAAACTTAAGCTATGCTTATGTGCTTGATAGCGAATTACCGATTAAAGTCGGTGCTGGCATTCAGCCACCACTGATGGATGAATAATCCTTTAATCTAAATCTAGAATGAGGCTGAGATTCAGCCTCTTTTTTATTTTTTAAACAATAAAAAGAAGACATCTTTAAAGGTCTCGTTATGCTCAATTCATTAAGCTCCTTGCAGCTGGATTACATTCGCTTATGGTTTCTGGTGCAACACTCACTGACCAGCTTTTATAAAATCAATGGACACTATTCCAATCTTGCTGAGGCAACACAGCCTGCTCAAATTGAAACGTGGCAAAAGCTGGGTATTCACAAAAACCATATTCAGCGCTTGCGAGATTTTCATCTTGCTGAATCGCAGCTGCAATTTCAGCATTGTGTTGCCCTGATTCAAAAACATAGCGATTTTATTCTCACCCTCGAACATCTTGACTACCCCACTCAACTGCTGCCGTATGCAGATAAACCACCCATTCTGTTTGGTCAAGGTGATGCTCAAGCATTGTTGCAACCGCAAGTTGCCATTGTGGGTAGTCGCAAACCCAGTAGTCATGGACGCCAAGTGGCCTATGATTTTGCTTTTTACTTAAGTGAAAAGGGCTTTTATATTGGGAGTGGTTTGGCTCAAGGGATTGATGAGGCCGCACATCAAGGTGCTTTACGTCATAGTCGAACCATTGCCGTGATGGGCACCGGCTTAGACCAAACCTATCCGACCCAGCATCAGCAGCTGCGACAACAGATTATTGCTCATTCCGGTACGGTGGTGACTGAATTTTTACCGGGAACACCTCCTTTACAACACCATTTTCCACGGCGCAATCGAATTGTCAGTGCTTTAAGTCTGGGCGTAATTGTTGCTGAAGCCACGTTAAAGAGTGGTTCACTGATCACGGCCAAACTTGCTGCTGAACAAGGCAAATCGGTGTTTGCCATTCCAGGACATATTTATAGTGAGCATCATCAAGACTGTCATCAGCTGATTCGTGAAGGTGCTATTTTGGTTGACCATCCTGAACAGGTGATTGAAGACTTGGCCCTCCCCACCCAATGGCAGAATCAGCAGCACAACCAGCAATCAAAAAATTTGAATGGCCTTGAAATACACACTGAATTACCCCTGCACTTAACATCACTGTACAACCAACTGGATTGGGTGGGACAAAATATAGATGAGATTATTGCTAAACAGCCATTAGATATCGGCACGCTGACCAGCCAACTGATGGAATTAGAATTGCTGGGCTTATGTATGCAACAGGCGGGTTTGTATCTACGTTGTCGTCCAAGCAAATAAGGTTCACAATAAGCCTTTGAAAATATTTGAAGGAATATAATCCAATGATTACCACCTCTGTTGCCGAAGCTGCTGAATGTTTAAAACAAGGCCATGTTTTAGCATATCCTACAGAGGCAGTTTGGGGCTTAGGCTGTGATCCTTTTAACCAACAGGCTTTTTTGGAAATTTTACGTTTAAAACAGCGCCCGATGGAAAAAGGGGTGATTTTACTGGCAGCACAAATTACGCAAGTTGAGCATCTATTAGAATCCCTCACTGCAGAAATGCGTCAAAAAGTGCTTGATTCATGGAGTCATCGCTCTCCCAGTGAACGAGCCACGACCTGGTTACTGCCTGCCGGGAATCATATTCCCAACTGGATTAAAGGCAATCACCCTAAAGTGGCCGTCCGTGTAACCAACCACCCTTTATGCGTAGCGCTATGCAATTCATTTGATGGTTTTATTGTATCGACCAGTGCCAACCCTGCCGGTGGTCAACCTGCCCGCTCACTGCAAGAAGCCAGCCAATATTTCTCGACGCAAATCGATTACTTAAATGGTGATCTAGGGCTTAGTCAAGAACCGAGCCGCATCATTGATGCCGAAACAGGCGAAGTGATCCGCCCTTAAGCGGGTCATTTCATAATTTGACAATAAATGCTGATTTTTAGGCAAAAAAAAGCTCAACCATATAGGGATGGCTGAGCATAAAAAGGATGTGCATAAATCACATCCAGAGGGTCTGTAAATCTGGTTGTAAAAGTTTAATCACTGTTAAGAATAACTTAAACATTCACGATATAAATATTATCCAATAAATGGTTTTATTATACAAATAGGTTATTTATCTTATTAAACACTTAAAACCTATGAATAACTCATCATATTTTCTTAACAATTTAAATTATCTCACTATTTTTTAATCATGTTTTATTTAAATCAATGTTTTCAATGCCCTGAAAAACCATGATTCATAGCCAAATTCGATGAAGAATAAATAAAAAAAATAAATTCGTTTGTCTATTTTTTAAACCAAATCTTAACTTAAGCATTCGATTCTTCTACTGTCTTGACTGGAATTGCTTTCTTTTGCGCCAATAAAATTCCCAGCAGAATGACCACTCCCCCAATACTGTGATAAATCGTCCATGCTTCTGCTAACCACACATAGGCAATAATTGCCGTACAGACCGGCATTAAGTTCATAAAAATACTGGTTCGGTTCGGTCCAATTATTTGTACTGCCAGCATCCAGACGAATGGTGCAATCAAGGATGGAAAAATCCCGGCATACAGCACACTGCCTAGATTGTGTTGATCAATTGCATCCAGTCCTAAATATAAAACAAAGGGTAAATGGTAAAGTAAGGCAAAAGTGATCTGCACATACAGACTAATCATCAACGGAATTTGGAGTTGCCATTTTTTAAGAAATACTCCATAAAAAGCATAGAAAAATACCGCAAGCACCATCATGGCATCACCCAGATGTCCACCTGACTGAATCAGATTGAGCAGATTTCCCTGTGCCATCACATAGAGCAAGCCGATAAAAGATAAAATACTGCCCACCACTGCAAAACGGTTGGGAATATCCTTTAGCATCAGCATGGAAACAAAAATGGTAAATACCGGAATAAAAGCATTGATAATGCCCATATTGGTGGCAGTCGTATAATGTGCCGCGGTGTAGCCCAACCCTTGATACAACACCATGCCAAAAGCACTTAATACTGCGAGCTGTTTCCAGTGTTTCACAACCAACTGACGTTCACGCCAGACTTTGTGCAACATGAAAGGGGTCAAAACTACAAATGCCACCAACCAGCGATAAAAGCTGATACTGACAGGAGAAATATACTCCGCGACATAACGGGTCACGGTAATATTCATGGACCAGATTAAAACCGCCAGTAAGGGTAAAGCCAGCGCCCACCCGACTGTTTTGTTGTACTGTGTCATACCCTTTACCGTGCTTGAATATCTGATACTCATTTTTACCGAAGTCTGAAATAATTAGAATATCGAATTTCAGACATCAGTATTGAGCTACAGACACTGACTGACCGGATTGTGGTTATTCAAATGAGTCTCCAGATCTTTCAATGATCACTCTACAAATAAAAAAATGAACACAAGGATATTCATATGCTGAAGCCTATTGAGCACTATATAGAAGTGGATGATTTCTTTTATCAAAAAGATGAAATTG
>JBLZXS010000185.1:0-5671 GCA_050285325.1 Acinetobacter sp. | reverse complement strand
CCGGATGATATCCATCTGCCAGGTATTTATGTCAATCGTATCGTCGTCAATGCAACGCCTGAAAAGCGCATTGAACAAATGACTTTAAAAGTGGAGGCTTAAATCATGGCTTGGACACGCAATGAAATGGCACAGCGTGCTGCGCTTGAGCTTGAAGATGGCTTCTACGTAAATTTAGGGATTGGTTTGCCAACTCTGGTTGCCAACTATCTTCCTGAAGGCATCAATGTCTGGTTACAGTCAGAAAATGGCTTACTGGGTATTGATGAATTTCCCACAGCTGAAACAGTCGATGCCGACCTGATTAATGCCGGTAAACAAACCGTCACTGCCCGTAAAGGCGCGGCTTTTTTTTCCAGCGCTGACTCCTTTGCCATGATTCGTGGCGGTCATGTCAACATTGCCATTTTGGGTGCCATGGAAGTTTCCCAAACCGGTGATTTGGCCAACTGGATGATTCCGGGAAAAAAAGTCAAAGGCATGGGCGGTGCCATGGATCTGGTTGCAGGTGTAGAAAAAAGTGGTCGTGCTCATGGAACACAATGCAAAAGATGGCACACCCAAAATTGTCAATCAGTGTGCCCTGCCGTTGACCGGTAAAGGTGTAGTCAACCGGATAATTACCGATCTAGGCGTAATGGATATAACTGCTGAAGGAATCAAACTGGTTGAACTTGCCAAAGATGTCACACTGGAACAAATTCAAATCGCAACAGGTGTCAAACTCATCACCACGGGATTAGAAGCAGCTTAACCTTTAAAAAATAGTCAGGTGAAAATCAGAGCAGCTTCGGCTGCTTTTATTGTATTTGAATACTCAATGATTTATTGAAATACAGGTCGTAGAAAAGTAAGTAAAATTCCAATTGAACTACGACCATAAACCTATACGCATAAATGTGATTAAGGCATAAACTTTGGCCACTTCTTTGTTATAGATATTAAAAGAGTAAAAAACATGTCACAACAAGATTTTGAAAATGGTTTAAAAGTTCGTACCGAAGTGATGGGAGAAGCTTTTGTAAAACGTGCACAGGACAATACTGTAGCCTTTACTCAACCGTTACAGGACTGGATTAACGAACATGCCTGGGGTTCAACTTGGCAACGTGAAGGTGTTCTTCCACGCAAATATCGTTCACTGATTACCATTGCATTTTTAACTGCACAAAAAAGCCCAACTGAGCTTAAAGGTCATGTTCGCGGTGCACTCAATAACGGTGCAACGGTAGAAGAAATTCAGGAAGTGTTACTTCACAGTTTGCCGTATTGCGGTGCACCTGCAACACAGGAAGCATTTCGTGCAGCGCTTGAAGTGATTAATGAATATCAAAAATCTGAATAATTTATTTTAATTTTATAGCGATAGCTTAAGCAGTTTAGGGTTTAAATTACTTAGGCTATTTTTAATTCTATTTGTATAGCTAATCTGTGCTCAGTTTAATGAGGCTGTAATACGCCTTGATTTAGTCGCAAGGTATCCGCTTCTAAGTATTCCAGTTCTTGAGGATGATGAGTGACATAAATCATCGGTAAATCCAGCTCATCTTTCATCCGTTTAAAAAACGGTAAAATTTGCTGCTTTAAATGTGTATCTAGCCCCGTTAAAGGCTCATCCAATAACAATAAATTTGGTGAAGACAATAAAGCACGTCCAATCGAAACCCGCTGTGCTTCCCCACCTGAAAGCTGATGTGCTTTACGCTGAATTAAAGGGCTTAATTCCAGTAATTCTACCACTTCTTCAAACTGAAATTTTCGTTCCGGTTTGGCTACTAATTTTTCTGCATAGCATAAATTTTGCTGCACATTCATATGAGGAAACAGCAAGGCATTCTGAAAAATTAAAGCGATCTTGCGTTGATGCATAGCTACATGAATATTCTGCTGATGATCAAATAAAATCTGTTGCTGAAAATGAATTTGCCCTTGGGTCGGTTTTAATAAACCCACAATATTTTTTAACAGGGTACTTTTACCACAACCCGAAACACCGACAATGCCTAACAGCTGTTGCTGCATTTCCATTTCAATATTCAAATGGAAATCAGCATGCTGATATTGAAAATGACATTTCAACATTTCACCCTCCCAATTTCCGTTGATATTTCTGCAAAATAAAATAATTGGCGATCAAGGCTGAAAATGCCAAAACCAAGGACAAGGCAACCAAACGCATTGCCATGTTTTCACCATCAGGTTGTTGCAAGAATGAATAGATCGCAATCGGAATGGTGCGGGTTTCATCGGGAATATTGCCGACAAAAGTAATGGTGGCACCAAATTCCCCAAGACTTCGGCTAAAACACAGGATGCTCCCGATCAGCATACCCGGCAGTGCTAAAGGCAGGCTAATACTGCAAAATACTCTGAACGGACTTGCGCCTAATGAACCGGCCACCTGTTCCAATTGCCGATTAATCAATTGAAAAGAGAGACGAATCGGCTGCACCATCAAGGGAAAAGCTACAATCATCGAAGCCAGTACTGCCCCCTTCCAGTTAAATGCCAGTTCAATCCCCATTGCATTCAGATATTGTCCGATCCAGCCTTTATTACCAAACAGAACCAAAAGCAAATAACCCAAAACCACGGGCGGCAAGACCATCGGCAATTGCAAACACGCTTCGACCAGAAACTTCAGCCGGAATTCATAACGCGCCAAATACCAGCCCATAGCTATAGCAAGAGGCAGACTCGTGACCGTTGCCCATAAGGCGACTTTTGCCGAAAGATATAAGGCACTCAGTTCTTCGGGACTGAACATGGCTTAGCGATCCCCCTATGATTGACTCATGCGAAATCCGTATTTTTGAAATATGCTTTTTGCCTGCGGACTGGTTTTTATAAATTTTTCAAATTGAATGGCGTCTGTATTTTTTTCGCCCTGTTTTGTCAAGGCAATCGGATAAATAATCGGATGATGCGAATCTGCCGGGAAGGTTCCAATAATTTTTACTTTCTGGCTGATGAGTGCATCTGTTTTATAGACAATGCCCACCTCACATTCACCACGTTCGACAAATGCCAAGGCTGAACGGACATCATCGGTCCCGACAATGCGACCTTTGAGTTGATCCAGCCAATTCAGTTTAATCAAACTCTGCTTGGCATATTTACCCGCAGGAACGGATTCCATTTGCCCAGTACAGAGATGTCCTTTAAAAGATTGCGCAAAATTAAAACCGGATTGCGCTTTAAAAGGAATATTGAGGTTTTTTGGGCTAATTACCACCAACTGATTAAACAATAAGGGCTTGGCTCTGTTTTGATGAATAAGGTTCTTTTTGATCAGGTAATTCATCCAGTCCCGATCTGCCGAGAAAAAGATATCGCTGCTGGCTCCTGCTTCCACCTGTTTGGCAAGTGCTGATGAAGCCCCATAGACCGGCACAAGATTGGTTTTCGGATACTGCTTTTCATAAATTTTTTCAAGCTCAGTGATGGCATTGGTCAAACTTGCAGCAGCATAAATTTTGACTGTTTCAGCATGTGCCACAGAAAGTGAAGCTGCTAGACATAATGAGAAAAACAGGGATTTTTTCATGATTCATTTGCCCTTAATGAATAAATAAACCGTGCACAATATGTCCTTCCGATAAAGTAACTCCCGCAGGAATTCTGACCAGACAATTGGCCTGCATTAAATTGCTCAGCATATGCGACTGCTGTTTAGACAAACTTTTGACCTTTAATATTCCCTGATCGAAACTGGCCGACATTCTTAAAAAACGCTCCCGGCCATCCATTTTCACATCATGGCTTAACACGGCGCTAAACCAGTTGGGTTGCTGTTTTTGTCCTTGCAAAGCCTTTAATACAGTTGAAGTATAAATTTGCATGCCCACATACACAGCCGCAGGATTACCTGGCAAGCCCAATAAATAGCAAGGTGAATGATCCTCTCGCTCTAATTGTGCAAGGAACATCGGCTTGCCCGGTTTCTGTTTTACTTTCCAGAACACTTGTTCAAAGCCTAAATCGAGAGCTACTGGTCGAATAAAATCATAATCTCCAACCGATATACCGCCGGTGGTTAAAACCAGATCATAACTTTTCGATAATGTTTGAATTAAACTTTTAACTGCATCTTCCGTATCAGCCACATGGAAAATTTCAACCTGCTGTCCCGCATTTTGAAACCAGGCCTGAATCAACGGCCCATTGGCATCGAAGATTTTACCGGAGGCAAAATCCTCTACACTTTCCGCAACTTCATCCCCGCTAATCACTACTGCAACTTTGGGATATTGAAAAACTTCAACGCTATGAATGCCTGCCATACTTAAAGAAGCAATTGCTCCGACTGAAAGTAACTGGCCCTGGTTAGCCAACAGTTGTCCAATTGAAATTTCTTCACCCACATTGCGAATGTCGGCATTGGCATTTAAGTGTTCAGTTATGGCAATTCGGGTTGAATCAACAACATGAACAATTTCCTGACGGGCCACCGTGGTGGTTGCAAAAGGAATTTTGGCACCGGTAAAAATCCGCACAGCTTGTCCTGCTTTGAGCTGCCACTCAGTCTGTTCGCCTGCCCGAATTTCACCGATCAGTTCAAATTCAGTATGCGGTTCAATTGCAGATTCTGCGCATATGGCATAACCGTCTACCGCACTTTGCGAAAATAACGGCAAATTGATAGCGGAATAAATCTCTTCTGCCAAATAGCGGTTTAAAGCCTGATTTAATTCAAGAGTCTCAGGCGTTAAGAATTTGGTCTGATTTAAAATGAGTTCCAAAGCCTGATCTACCGTAATCAATCCCTGTTCAGCGCCGCATCCCGACATTATTCATATCCTCCTGCATGGGGAATATTTTTTTGTACATCAAATAAATGTACCAAGGCAGGCAGTACTGCAATCAAGGATTCTTTCGCCCCCTGACGGCTGCCTGGCAAAGTCATCACCAGACTGTTATCAATATAACCGGCCACGCCACGACTTAAGGCCGCATAAGGCGTGCGTTTTTGCCCAAAACTGCGTGAAGCTTCCATCAAGCCGGGAATTTCACGTTTTAATAAAGGCTGAATGGTTTCCACGGTTAAATCTTTTGGCCCCAGCCCGGTTCCACCAACGGTTAAAATCAGTGGATAGTCATTTTTTTGCTGTTCAATCAGTTCTAGTAACTGTTCAGGACTATCTGGGATTACCAAATAAGAAATATCGCTAAAATTGGCTTCCTGTAAAATTTCCAGTACATTCTGACCGGCAGTATCCGGTTTTTTCCCTGCAGCCACGGTATCGGACAATACAATGATTGAAGCCGGCATCGCTTCTTTTAAGGCACGGGTAAAGTGTGATTTTCCGCCTTTTTTCTTTTGTAACTTCACCTGATCTAGACATAAATCTTCCGGTTCACAATGCGGTTTCAGCATGTCATACAGCGTTAACCCAGCCAGACTGACTGCGGTTAAAGCTTCCATTTCCACCCCTGTCGGCCCAATGGTTTCTACAGTGGCAATAATCTCGACATGCGCCTCAAACAGTTCATATTCCACATCGGCACGGTAAATGGGCAGTGGATGACACAGCGGAATCAGCTCATCGGTACGTTTCGCCGCTAAAATGCCTGCAATCCGTGCCGTTTTCAGCGCATCGCCTTTTTCAGTATTGCCGTTACGTAACAACTCAATGCAATGTGGCGGTGCATGCAGAATTCCTGTGGCCAC
>JBLZXS010000184.1:0-2345 GCA_050285325.1 Acinetobacter sp. | reverse complement strand
TCTTTTTGTAGTTGTTCCAGACACCAAGATGTGTCCATTTCAAAATTAAAATTCATTGTTCTAAGCCCCAAAACCTCCCCCCACTATAGCAAACTAAATTTCATCTGACTTCTATCAGTTTTAGAAAAAATATTTCCTTAGGCTTTTTTAAAGACAATCCAGCGTATAGTTCATTCAAATGAAAACTATAACTTTTTTGGTAACTATGATGCTTTTACTTTCACTCATTAATAGCCAATAATGCTTCATGTGCTGATGAATTAACCACCGTACTTTCACCTGCCCAATCGAGTGGATAAACCCTGTGAATAATATGCTGAATCTGTCCCTGCAAACGACATCGTTTCAAGAGTTGCTGATGATTATGGCAGCAGCCTTAGGCTGTGGCTTGCTGATTGGTCTAGAACGAGAACGCAGCAAGCAACGTGAAAACCAGCATAGTTTTGCCGGAGTTCGCTCATTTGCAATCTGTGCTTTGCTGGGTGCGCTGTGTTTTGCTTTTGGCAATATTTTTGGTGTTGTCGGTGCACTCAGTGTCGGTGGTATTGGCATTTTCTCGCTTAAAAACCAGTTGAAAGATCCGGGGGTAACCACTGAACTGGCATTCGTGATGACCTATTTTATTGGCGCACTTTGTATCTGGAATATTACCCTGGCTGCCAGCTTGTCCGTCGTCCTGACCGTCATTCTCATGATGAAACATTCGATGCATGGTTTTGCCGGAAAATGGATTACCGAAGCAGAATTTAAAGATGGTTTATTTTTACTGGCACTGATTTTAATTGGCTTACCACTTACCCCGGATACCCCGTTATGGGGTGCAGTGCTCAACCCACATATTATTTTAAAACTGCTGACTTTAATTCTTGTGGTTCAAGCCTTGGCCCATATTGCCAAGCGCTTACTTTCCACCCAGAAAGCTCTAATTCTTTCTTCTATTGCATCGGGATTTGTTTCCAGTACCGCAACCATTGCGCATTTAGGCATGCAAGTTCGAAATGGTGAAGTCGATGCCCGATCCAATGCCGGTGCGGCATTGATGTCATGTATTTCAACGTTGGTACTGTTATTCATTGTTATCGGTGGGGTGTCTTTGATATGGCTAAAACTGCTGATCCTCCCTTCCCTGATTGCCATCGCTATTTTAGCGCTTTGTGCTTACTGGCTTTTAGCCAAGGCACAACCGGTTGAAGAAACACAACCAGTAGATAGCCGTATGTTTAGCCTGAAAGAAGCAGCCATCATTGCCGTTTCCTTAACCCTGATTCAGGCAGGTGTTTACGGACTGGAACGTTTACTCGGTGATGCCGGGTTGATTGCAGGTACCTTTTTAGCGTCACTGTTTGAAATTCATGCCGCTATGGCCACGGTAGTGGTTCAAGGGGACCCCTCAAATACCAGCTTACTGTATGCCCTCATTATAGGCTTGGCTGCACATGCTGTTTCTAAATCCATTAATGCAGCCATCAGCGGTGGATTAAAATTTGCCCTTTATTTTGCACCTGTGCAAATTCTGCATATGGCCGTTTTAATTGCTGTACTTTGGTGGATGGTACAGCGCTAAACTGAAAGTTCAATAATTTCTGTCACAGTAACGCAAGCCACCCCCACCCTAAAACTGACATCAAAATGGGCGAAATTCATTTTATAAATCCGCTCTGCATCATCCTGATAAGCCGGTCTTGGATCAAGCGCTAGAACCTGTTCCAATTCATTCACAATTCGACTGTCCAAGTTTTGATGTTTGATTAAATTTTGCTTTTGCTGTTCTGCCGCTTCTGTCCAAATAACCGCCATTCGTTCAGGTTCATCCTGCGCATAACCACTTTGTGCATCCATCACGGCATCTGAATATTGGATATAAGGTTTAATATCAATAATGGGCGTGCCCTCTAGAAGGTCACTGCCTGTAACGTAAACACGCACCGATTTACCGACTTTCTTCACTTCTTTCAGCTGGACCACGGATAAACCCATCGGTGCAGGACGGTACATACTGCGTGTGGCAAACACGCCTATTTTCTTATTTCCACCTAAACGCGGTGGACGGACTTGTGGACGAAATTTTGCGTTATCTTGTTGATTTTTATTGTCATGGAACTGCCAGATCAGCCACAAATGACTGAATTCCTCAATCCCTTCAAATGCCAGTAAATCATTATAAGGTTCCAGCATTTCAATATAGGATTCGACCTGAACCAGATTCGGCTGTCGCGGGATGCCAAATTTTTCACGGTAGGGAGAATTCATATACCCGATTATTGGCACTTTAAGCTCAGTCATAATCACTTTTTCTGATAAGTTCAATTAAATATATTCAGTTTATCGAGAATGATTTTAGATTA
>JBLZXS010000183.1:0-7607 GCA_050285325.1 Acinetobacter sp. | reverse complement strand
TTTTACTTTAATTTTAAATTATACATTTATATATTAATCGATCATTAATTGTTCAAAACAAGCTATCTTATTTCAATTAGATTGTTAAAATCTGCGCACTTTATTTGGGTGTGGTGTTTTTGTGTTCGAAAAATTAGCTGAACAAAGTTTGGAAATGATGGGCTGGGAAATAGATAATCACTGGCCGCTTGATTTAGATCAGTGCGTGATGATTGCTGCACCACACACCAGTAACTGGGATGCATTATATGCCCGTTTAGCCCTAAAAGCTTTAGGAGTGAATGTACGTTTAACCATTAAAGACAGTTATATGAAACTTCCATTTGGACCCTTTGTACGTGCATTGGGTGGAATCGGTATTGACCGTAGAGCCAAAAAAGAAGGGGAGCCGCGCCCAAGTATGGTTCAGGTCATGACTGACTTATTCAAAGACCATCCAAAACTGGTGATGCTGGTGACCCCTGAAGCAACACGTGCAAAACAAGAACAATGGAAAACCGGATTTTATCATGTGGCAACGGGTGCAGGCGTACCGATTGCTTTGGCCTATATGGATTATGCCAAGAAAAAAACCGGGGTCGGAAAGATTGTATATCCTACAGGGGATTATGAAAAAGATATGGGGGAAATCATGGGTTTCTATGCGCAAATCAATGCGAAATTCCCAGAAAATTTTAGTGTTGATAAGCGTTATTACACTGAAGCATAAATTTTAAAAGGACAGGGAGTTGATCCCTGTCTTGCTTTAAAGTATCAGTCAGATTTACCAATAATAGAACCATACCTAGAAGTTTCAGCATCTGATAGGCTGCGTATAATTCTGCATTTTTCAGTGGGCAGTAGCGTTGTATAGCAATCAAGCTAATACTAATAAATGAGATTAGCTATTTGGAGTATTCACTTGTTTGTTTTGTGTTGGCGTAATTCCCCCTAAATGCTGACAGGCTTCCTGATAAATCAGATATTGATCCTTAATTACATCTGTTAAGGGAACTTCAAATAACTTTTCACCCTCTTTATAGCGGTGCACATAAGATTCTACTTTTTGACGGCTAGAGGCTAAAGCTTGTTGGTGATATGAAGTCATGGAGCTATGCGTCATTTGGGCACTTTCAATTTTATTACACTGAAAGTCTGAAAGCATTTTTTCGGCATGTTTGACATCGCGTGAAGTACTTAAACTACAGCCAGTTAGCAACATAATCCCTGCTAACGAAATCAAGGTTTTCATTTTTAGAACAATGAGTGAAGAGGAAAAGTCATTGTATAAAGTTTTCTACTGTATTAATGAATCAGGCAATATTGATTGTTTGTTTTTTGATTAAATGAGATTTATCTCGCTATTTAGAATCTCTTTTAGAAAAAATAAGTTAAACGCTCCGCATGTGAATTTTAAAGATTTCATTGTCTATAAAAATTTTTACAGAAGGGTGCTGAACATTAAGAAGCAACCGGAAGCGAATAAAAGACTTAAAACAGTGTGTTTGAATTGTTTTTCTGAGATTTTATAAAATAACTTTGCTCCTAAAATGGCAGGGAAACTTACACTGATGAGTAAGATTGCCATGTAGGGAAGTAATTGAATTTCAAGCGTGCCTTGTAGCAGATAAGATAGCAAGGTAAATAACTGAATAGCAAAATTAAAATGCCTTAAAATATAGCGCTGTTCTTGTTTGGATAAATTTTTGAGCATGACCCAGGCAGAAGGCATGGCGCCACAAAACCCACCTAAACCACCGAGTATTCCACCGATAAATCCTACCAGACCATCTGCCAATTTTCCTGAACGCTGAAGACGGGGAAATTGCGGATTGAAGAACATGACTGGACACCACACGATTAAAAATAAGCCCAAAACCAGTTTAAAAGTATCGGGTTGAATAATATGCAGTAAATAAGTGCCCAAAGGCACACCAATAATCCCAGCAATTAAATAGGGTAAAACCAGTGTTTTATTTAAATGGGAATGTTTTTGTTCATTGGATAAGGAGATGATGTGACTCCAGACCGAAGCAAAAACCACCAAAGGTGCAGCAATTTGTGGAGGTAAGACCCAGACCCAGAAGGACATGGCAATGAGGGCAAAGGCAAAGCCGGTAAGTCCTTGTACAAAACCTGCGACCATTGCGCCCACAATAAATAACAACCAGGTCATAGCAATCAGTACAGAGGAAAAGTCAGTAGTATTCAAAAGATAATGAAAAAAGCCAAGCTAATATTTAGCTGTATTTATGCAAATCTAAGTATAAATCTGCATAAACAGAGACAATCGCTTGTATGGTAATCATTGGGCTATGAATAAATAAAAGAATAAATCACTACAAGAATCCAACACGGAATTCCTTCATTCTTCATCAAATTATTTGATACTGAACCTGTACAGTAAGAGGTGATGGATATGATGAAAAAAGTGATATTACTTTCTGTATTGGCAGTGTCATTGACTGGCTGTGTTGTTGATCCTTATGATGACGATTATCGTGGTCATCGAGACCGCAATGGACATTATGATCGAGACCATGACCATGGTGACCGAGATTGGAACAACAAAGACCGTCCAGACTGGAATCATGATAGAAATGATCGGGATCGACACTACAATCGTTAATAGGTCTATAGCCAGATCTTAAATTTATAAATTATATTCGACAAAAAGGATTCCATACAGGAATCCTTTTTTATGTAATTGAATTATTGAGAATTTTTTTGATATAAGCCTGCGCGCACTGTTCCGGCTTTTGTTTCTTTAATCTGTTGCCACGAAGATGGAAGTGTGAGCTGGTTTAAATCACGATCGGCTTCTACATAAATAAAAGCATTGTCCTTGATTGAAGGATCGGCAAGTTGAGCCAGTTCTTCCCATAAATCCAAACTATAAGGTGGATCTAAAAATACCAGATCAAATTGTTCTTTGAGCGTAGGCAAGACTTGTTGAGCGGTAGCAACTTTTAATTTTGCATGTTGACTGGTCACTTTAAGCAGTTGCAAATTATCGGTTAAAAAAGCGGCTTGAGTTCGATTTGGTTCAATCATCACCACTTGTGAAGCACCACGTGACAAAGCCTCAAAACTTAAGGCACCCGAACCAGCACATAAATCCAGAACATTTGAATTTTGAATGTCCCACATTAACCAGTTGAACAAAGTTTCACGTACACGATCCGGTGTAGGACGTAAACCATCAATACTGGCAAAAGCAAGTTGGCGGCGTTTCCATTCACCACCAATAATACGAAGTTGGTTTTTCATGGATTACTCACTTTCTACGGGTTGAGGGCTGGTTGATAAAGGTATACTTGGCATGGCTTGGCTTGCAGGCTGAGCTGATTGAGCATTAGTTTCTGCAGCAGTCGGCGAGCTACCACTTGGTAATTCACCCGGTTTAATCCCGGCTGTCATCAGGCCGCCACTAATTTGATGGCTTGCTGGACGGATTGGATTCTTTTTACGTGTCAATAACCAATAATCAAACATAGGGCGTGCCAATTGTGCGGCTGAACCACCGTGTTTACCATTTTCCCATACTACGGCAATGGCAATATCCGGATTTTCAGCAGGTGCAAAACCGACAAATAGACCATGGTCAAGTTGACGCTCGGTTAATAATGCTTCGTTATACTTTTTACCTTGGGCAATACTTTTAACCTGCGCTGTCCCTGTTTTCCCTGCAATTTGATACATCGGGGTGCGAATACCACGACCAGTACCCGTTTGAATCACATCCACCATGGCATCGCGCATTTTGATCCAGTCTTCAGGCTGACCGTTAAACTGAATTTTTCCATCGGGTGCATTATGCACTTGATAAGGCTTGGCACCGTGACTTTCACGCAGGACGTGGGGGGTAATATGTGAGCCCTGATTTGCCGTAATCGCGGTGGCCATCGCCAGTTGTAAAGGCGTTGCAGTAAAGGCACCTTGGCCAATACTCACGGAAATGGTTTCACCTTTCATCCATTTGCTTTTACGGGTGCGCATTTTCCAGTCCGGGTTTGGATATAAACCGGTACTTTCACTTGGTAAATCCACGCCAGTTTTTTCACTAAAACCAAATTGGCGCATCCAGGCATTCATTTTCTCAATGCCCATACGGTAAGACAGGACATAAAAGTAAGTATCACAAGACACCACTTGGGCTTTATGCATATTTACAGCACCATGACCGGTTTTTTTATGGTCACGGAAGCGGTGGCTGTCACCCGGCAAGGTGAAATAGCCAGGGTCAGAGATGGCAGTTGCCCAGTCGACATAACCGTAATGAATGCCTCCTAAACCAAACATTGGTTTAATGGTTGAACCCGGAGGATAAGCCCCTTGCACAGCACGGTTGTAAAGCGGTTGGTCAAGATTGTCCCTTAGCGCACTATAGTCGGTATTGCTAATCCCGGTCACAAATAGATTCGGGTTGAAACTTGGACTTGAAACCAGCGCTAAAATTTCACCTGTTTTGGGATTCAATGCCACAATTGCGCCACGACGATCCGCCAACTGTTCTGTGGCGATAACCTGTAAACCATAATCAATTGACAGATATAAGTCATTGCCGCGAACAGGATCTTTACGACCTAAATTACGCAGTACATTACCATGTGCATCGGCTTCAACGGATTCATTACCCGGCACACCGTGCAAAAGGTCTTCATAGGATTTTTCGACCCCAATTTTCCCAATCAGGTTGGTTCCGGCATATAAGTCTTTATCAATCGATTTTAATTCTTTGTCATTAATCCGACCGACATAACCAATCACATGCGCAAACAATTCACCATGCGGGTAATAGCGAGTCATTTGGGTTTCTATATTGACCCCAGGGAACTGAAACTTCACTTCACTAAATTTGGCGATATCGGTTTCAGTTAAATTTAATTTGAGTGCCACACGCTCGGTTTTTTTAGAGGTTTTAATTCGGCTGCTAAAACGCTCTATATCTTCTTGAGTCAACGCTAAAATAGGGATTAAACGTTTAACCGTATCATCTATATCTTTAACATCAGCACGTGAAATGGTTGCTGAAAACACCGGATAATTGTCTGCAAGTAAAACGCCATTACGGTCATAGATATAACCACGTGCAGGCGCTAAAGGTTGCAGTCGAATTCGGTTCTGATCTGAGGCGGTTGAAAACTCATCGTAATGTGCAATTTGTAAATATGCATACCGCGAAACAAGTAAGAGCAAAAAGAAGGCAACAATCCCGACTGCGATAAACACCCGATTGCGATAAATGCGCTTTTCTTGTTGGACATTTTTTAAAGGAAAGTGCTGCTTCATACGCGATCGACTTACATACAGGAGAATGGGGAAAACTGGTAGCACATTCTAACGCATGTCATGATTTTTTGATATTTGTTCAGGTGAACAGATGGACTTGTTTGGCTTAAACTTTGACTTTACAGACATTAAAATTGTAAAGTGCAGTATATAAGAGTTCTGATAATTCTGCTAAAGTCAAAATTGAAAAAAAGGACTGTATTAAAAATAAAATTAGGGAAAATCATGAAAATAATCACAAAAGCATATTCTTTGCTGGCATTTTTTGCGCTAGCGAACGTGACTTATGCACAAGACAATTCATATTTACCAGAAGCAAAATTAGCACCTGAAAGCGCAAAAGCATGGAATGTAGGGGCGGGATTCACGCAAGAAATGATTCATGTGAATGCTGAATGGGTGAATCCCTATGGAATAGCCTATGCAAAAGCAGGCGTATTTATAGATGATGATTATACTCCTGGTGGGCAGGTGGGATTTCGCTATCCTTATCATCTGACCGGTAAAGATAAAAATGGTTATTATGTCGGAGTTTATGCAGGACATATTGATAGTAAAAGTGTAGACAATGAACTTAAAGCACAGCTTGGTGCAGGTGTAGATTTAGCCTATGTCTTGTTAAGCAAGGAACGGATTAGTAGTTTTAGTATCGGTATTGGTGCGGGTGAAGAGTTAGAAGATAGAAATGGCAAGGTGGTCGCTGAAACAGAGCCGAGAATACAATTCTCCTATACTCTAAGTATCGGTTTATAGTGAAAATGTTCAGTTTGATACGATTTAGTATTTGGTAATTAAAAATTAAAATGGATATTATGCATGCTTGAGTACGTCAACGAATTGTGGCAAACCTTCTTGAAACGTCCAGATTTCTGGGCAGTACTTAGCATTATTCCTGTCACTGCTTTTGTTACTTGGGCGCATGTGTGGATGGCGCTTAAAATGGTCTTTTATCCGATTACTTTTTGGGGATTCCATTTAGGCCCATTACCCGTTGGCTGGCAAGGTATTGTGCCGCGTAAAGCCGGTCGCATTTCAGGAATTATTACCGATAATACCCTGTCAAAACTGGGTTCATTGCGTGAATTCCTGGATGCCATGGATCCTGATGATATGGCCCGGATCATTGGTGAGCAGGTCGGTTTTGAACTGGAACATCTGATTGATGAAATGATGATTGACCGCAATGCGGTGCTGTGGGAAAACTTACCTTATTCGATTAAGCGCCGTATTTATGCTCAGGCACACAAACAGCTGCCAGGTATCTTAAGAGAACTTGTGACCGAACTGACCATGAACGTCGAGTCACTTGTGGATATGCGGGAAATGGTGGTTCGCCAAATGGAAGGTGATCGCCGTTTAATGGTCAATATGTTTCTTAAAGTGGGTCAAAAAGAGATTAACTTTATTTGGCATATTAGCGCGTTAATCGGGATGTTCTTTGGTATCTTCCAGATGATTGTCTGGTTTGTTGTACCCTGGCATTGGACAGTTCCTTTCTGGGCAGCGGTTTGGGGGTTTCTGACCAACTGGATTGCGATCTGGATGGTGTTTAATCCTCTGGAACCCCACTATGTACGTTATCCACAGTTTTTTGAATTAACTAAAAATCGTAAATTTCCTTGGGTAAAGCCGGTGATTCCACGCATAGGAACCTATAATATTCAAGGGGCGTTTATGAAACGCCAGGAAGAAGTGTCGGACGTTTTTGCCCGAGTCGTCACAGAAGACCTGATTACCTTAAAATCGATCATGACCGAGATGATGTATGGCGGGAAGAAGAACAAAACTCGCCGTATCGTTAAACGTCATATTAACGAAATTATGGAAACACCTCTGGTGAGAACTTCTTTACAGATCTCATTAGGGCCAAAAGAGTACGCAAAACTCAAGACGGACTTGATCGATCGCTCGATTGAAATTACGATGGTGCCTGTATGCGACCCTGCGTTCAATGCGAGCCGTGCACAGAAAATCTATCAGATGTTTAGAGACCGTATTCTAGAGTTGACCCCGAGAGAGTTTCAAAATTTACTACGTCCTGCTTTTCAGGAAGATGAATGGATTTTGATTGTTCTGGGTGGCGTAACTGGATTTATAGCGGGTACAATACATTTGTTTGTGGCTTTCTTATAATTAGATGCTGGAATACATGACGAATCAAAAAATTCGGCATGAACAAGGCGTCATATACATTGTTAAATGAGGATGTTTTTTTATGCGCATTATATTACTCGGACCACCTGGAGCAGGTAAAGGTACACAGGCTCAGTTGATCTGTAAGCGCTACAATGTCCCACAAATTTCAACCGGTGATATGCTCCGTGCTGCAATTCGTG
>JBLZXS010000182.1:3424-8456 GCA_050285325.1 Acinetobacter sp. | reverse complement strand
CAGGGATTGGTGCCGTACATAACACTGCCAAAGTTCAAGAAGGTGACTCGGTTGCCGTGTTTGGTTTGGGCGGTATTGGTCTTGCGGTTGTGCAAGGTGCCCGTCAAGCCAAGGCAGGTCGTATCATTGTGGTCGATACCAATCCGGATAAATTCAAACTGGCTGAAGAATTTGGTGCGACAGATTTCTTAAATCCAAAAGAGTATGACAAGCCGATTCAGGAAGTGATTGTTGAAATGACCGGTTGGGGCGTAGACCATTCCTTTGAATGTATCGGCAACGTCAATGTCATGCGGTCTGCGCTTGAATGTGCACACCGAGGTTGGGGACAGTCCGTAATTATTGGGGTAGCGGGTGCAGGTCAGGAAATCTCGACCCGTCCATTCCAGTTGGTAACCGGTCGTAAATGGATGGGTACTGCATTTGGTGGCGTGAAAGGCCGTTCACAACTTCCGGGCATGGTCGAAGATGCGATGAAAGGCGAGATTCAACTTGAACCTTTTGTAACGCATACCATGGGGCTAGACAAAATCAATGAAGCTTTTGATTTAATGCACGAAGGTAAATCAATTCGTACCGTAGTACATTTTAAAGACTAATCTTCAAAGACTAATCTTCTGCAAAATAAAAAACGGGCATATCGCCCGTTTTTTTATATCAGCGTGTTTAAGCAGTCGCTTTAATGACTTCTGCAATAGACTCCGCGACATAATCAATATTGCTTAAATTTAAGCCGGCAGCACACATACGGCCACTACGTACCAAATAAATGCCATATTGATCTTTCAGGATATCAACCTGTTCAGCAGTTAAACCAGTATAGCTAAACATCCCTTGCTGTTTGACCAGATAACTAAAGTCACGTTCAGGCAAGGCTTGGCTTAATTTCTCATTCAATATGTGACGCATTTTAATTATACGTTCGCGCATTTCTTTCAGTTCAGCTTCCCACTGTGCAGTCAGACCAGCATTATTCAGTACATTATCCACGAGCAATGCACCGGTCGTAGGTGGGCTTGAGTAAATACGGCGTACAGTGGCTTTTAATTGACCCAATACTTTTTGTGCGGTGGCCTGATCATCACAGACAAAAGTTAAGCCGCCTACACGTTCACCATACAGCGAGAAAATTTTAGAGAATGAATTGCTGACAATAAAATTCATCCCTGCTTGGTCTAGAGCACGAATTGCATAAGCATCTTGTTCTAAACCTTGACCAAAACCTTGATAAGCAATGTCCAGGAAAGGAATCAGATCCTGTTTTTTCAGAATTTCAATCACTTGATCCCATTCAGAAGGAACTAAATCTGCACCCGTCGGGTTATGGCAACACGGATGTAACAACACAATGCTTTTTGCCGGTAGCTGGCTCAACTTTTCCAGCATTGCTGGCACATTGACGCCATTTGTGGCTGCATCAAAATAAGGATAGAAATGCGAGTGAATACCAGCGCCATTAAAGATGGCAATATGATTTTCCCACGTCGGTTGACTGACCCAAACATCAGATTCAGGAAAATATTTTTTAAGAAAATCTGCACCGACTTTGAGTGCGCCAGAACCGCCCAAAGTTTGAATCGTTACCGCACGTCCATCACGACGTGCTTGGCTTTCTTGTCCCAAAACGAGCGCTTGAGTAGCTTGATTATAAGATTTCAAACCATCCATCGGTAAATAAAGTTTGACCTGATCATTGGTCGCTTCAATATTTTTATATGCTGCTTTAACGGCATTTAATTGAGGAACAATATTGTCTTCATTGTAGTACAAGCCAATACTTAGATTAACTTTATGAGAGCGTTGGTCTTTTCCAAATTCTTCCATAAGAGAAAGAATCGGATCACCTGCATAAGTATCAACATGTTGGAACATGAATACATCCTTCGTTATATAGAGTAAACAAATCAAGCCTTCGGAACAGAACCCATTTTATCTTTTAATGCCAATTGATGGTCTGATATTTTCTTGTTTTTGAAAAAATAGGCAATCGACAGGACTGCAATCCAAACAGGAATCATCAGGACCGCAATACGCATATCTGGGGTTTGGCTCATAATCAGCAAAATACCGCCCATAAAAATAATGCAGACATAATTGGTAAAAGGGTAGGCAATGCTGGGAAATTGGGTTGGAGCATTCATGGCTAGCATGTGTTTTTTGAATTTTAAATGCGTATATGAAATAACCACCCAGTTAATCACAATTGCAGCAACCACCAGCATCATCAGTAAATTAAAAGCTTTTTCTGGAAATAGGTAATTGATGAGTACGCAGATTAAAGTAAAAAAAGCAGAGACCATGACGGCATTGACTGGAATGCCACGCAGGTTAATTTTACTTAAAAATTTAGGTGCATTGCCTTGTTGAGCCAAGCCTAATAACATACGGCTGGTGCAATAATTGGTACTGTTATATACAGAAACGGCGGCAGTTAGCACTACAAAGTTCAAAATGGTTGCGACTGTTTGACTGCCAAGAGAGTCAAAGATCAGTACAAAAGGACTGCCGCCTTGTGCCATCTGGTTCCATGGATAGAGCGATAAAATAATCACCAGACTTAAAATATAAAATAATAGAACCCGATAAACGATCTGGTTAATGGCTTTGGGTAAGGTTTTTTGCGGATTATCGGTTTCTGCAGCCGCAATTCCCACCAGTTCAATTCCACCAAATGCAAACATGATCATTGCCATGGCCATGACTAATCCCATGACACCATTCGGGAAAAATCCACCTAATTCCCATAGGTTATGCATGCTGGATGGTGTACCACCGCTGCCACTTGCGAGTAAGTAACTGCCAAAGGCAATCATGGCAATAATAGCCAATACTTTAATAATGGCGAGCCAGAATTCCATTTCACCAAATAATTTCACATGTAATAGATTAATTACATTAATGAAAATAAAGAAACCCAGTGCAGATACCCAAGTCGGAATTTCTGGCCACCAATAATGAATGTATAAACCAATTGCACTTAGTTCGGCCATGCAGACCAAAATATTCAATACCCAGTAATTCCATCCCGACATAAAACCGGCAAATTTGCCCCAGTATTTATAAGCAAAATGACTAAACGAGCCGCTCACGGGCTCTTCTACAATCATTTCACCCAATTGTCGCATCATTAAAAAAGCAATTAGTCCGGCTATGGCATAACCTAAAATTACCGATGGACCCGCAAGCTTAATGGTTTGTGCAATACCAAGAAATAGTCCGGTGCCAATAGAGCCACCCAGTGCAATCAACTGGATATGACGATTACTCAAACCCTTCTTCAGGTTTCCTTGTTCAATTTGCTGCATTTTCTATCTTCATCCATGCTGAGATAGTGCTCTATTTAGATGAATGCAATTATATTTAATTCTTGTTTTATTCAATCATCAGAGCAGTATCAGAAATATTATTAAAATCATTTTAATTGAGATATAAATTTTCCATGCACACAGTCAGGTATGGGCATGGAAAATAATCACAACTTTAATGAAAAGATTTAACTGAGATTAAGCTTTTGAGATATCCAGTACGCCACGTTTAATCTGGTCACGTTCAATGGATTCAAACAAGGCCTTGAAGTTTCCTTCACCGAAACCGTCATCATCTTTGCGTTGAATAAATTCGAAAAATACCGGACCCAACATATTTTCTGAGAAAATTTGCAATAACAAACGTTTGTCTTCATTTTGAGTGTTGCCATCTAGCAAAATGCCACGCTTTTGCAATTCATCGGTCGGTTCACCATGATTTGGTAAACGCTCTTGCAGCATGTCGTAATAAGTGTTTGGTGGTGGTGTCATAAATTTGGCACCCAAGGCTTTTAATTTATCCCAGGTACCAATCAGGTCATCGGTAATAAAAGCAATATGCTGAATGCCTTCACCATTAAAATCACTTAAAAATTCGGCAATCTGGCCATTACCTTTGTCGGAATCTTCATTCAGTGGAATACGGATTTTTCCATCAGGCGCGGTAAGGGCCTTAGAGGTTAAACCGGTATATTCACCTTTAATATCGAAATAGCGAATTTCCTGAAAATTAAAGATTTTCCCATAAAAATCTGACCAATATTGCATACGGCCTTTGTATACATTATGGGTTAAATGGTCGATTTCTTTTAATCCCGTTCCCACCGGATGAGAATTAATGTCATTAAAAAAAATGAAGTCGCTTTGATAAATATCACGATCGACCAGGAAAATAGGCGAGCCACCAATCCCTTTAATCGCAGGGATATTCAATTCCATTGGACCAATTTTTGAATAAATCGGCTCTGCACCTAATTCAATGGCTTTATTAAAGGCTTTGGCTGCATCTTTGGTTCTAAAGCCCATTGCGCATGCAGAAGGTCCGTGTTCTTTGAAGAAAAATGCTGCATAAGATTCTGGTTGATAATTGAGAATAATATTGATGTTGCCTTGACGCCATAAATACACATTTTTAGATTTATGCTTGGCAACTTTGCTAAAACCGATCGTTTGAAAAATTTCATCTAGATCTCCATCTTTAGATACGAATTCAATAAACTCAAATCCACAAAGTTCTAAAGGGTTTGCTAGCTTATTCATACAACATCCTCATTTTTTAAAGCAATCCTATTGCCTGTTTTTAATGTATTCACTTTCTAAACAAACGAGAAAAATCATATTAATCAGTTCAATTTTTATGACAAATCCGTTTGCCTCATCCTTTATTTATCGCAGCGGTTCTAGCTTGAGAGCAAACCTTATACGATAAAATCGATCTATTTTCACATCATACGGGGGCTTTATTATTATTCAATACGTAAATTGATTACGAATTGCATAATTCGATATGGCGATCAACTGCTCTTATAATATAAAGTAATGATATATATAAAATATTGTTTTGATTTTTAAGATCATTTCTTGAATCAAGAATTGTTTTTTTTTGTAACTGGAATAATTATTTTAATTTTAAAATCGGCTTATCAATTTGTTATTTATATAAATTAATTTATCTTTTAGAAATGAAGAAATGAAGAAATGAAGAAATGAAGAAATGAAGAAATGAA
>JBLZXS010000182.1:0-3324 GCA_050285325.1 Acinetobacter sp. | reverse complement strand
AGAAATGAAGAAATGAAGAAATGAAGAAATGAAGAAATGAAGAAATGAATTAGGATCGAATAATAATAAAGAAAAAAGAATTTACCAGATTGGTTTTGCTGTAGCTAAAAAATGAATAGGGAACGGATTGAATAATTTTTAAAACCAGTCGAATCTCACTCATTCAGGGTTGTTTTTAAACAAGACATAAGTAAAAGTTGACTGATTTATGTATTTTTATTTTGTATAAAACTATTGTCAAATTTATTAATAAAGCGTATTTTAATTTCAACACACATACTTTTTTGAAGAAATAAAGATGTTAAAGCAACCAGTCATCTCAAACGCACGTTATTATTTTTGGCAATTTAGATAATTGCCTGAATGCGTTCGGGCAAGAAATGGTTGCCCACCCAGTTTCTAACCTGATCGGCAACCCTGATCAGGTTTTTTTATGCTTTATTTTTTATACATTTTTGGAGTTACCTCATGAAAACATTAAATTATTCATATTTTAGCAACTTTTATTGGTTTTACTTTAGTCAAATGATGACACTTGCCTTGCAATCCCTTAGACCCATAACGCTCAAATAAAAGATTGGACTGGAAAAAGTCCCCAGGAAAGACCAATGAATGCTTTAAATACTGCTTTACAACAAACGCAAACGACTGCAAAAGAAACTATTTTAAGTTTGCCTCATCAATTGAAGGCACAATTCCCTTTATCTGCAAAGTTGGCCCAACAAATTGCCGAACAACGTCAAACCATTCAAAATATTTTAGATGGCAAAGACCATCGTTTGATGATTGTCACAGGCCCATGTTCAATTCATGACCCGATTGCTGCACTCGAATATGCTGAAAAATTACAACAATTACAAAGCCAAGTCGCTGATCAAATTTTTCTGGTTATGCGTGCATACATTGAAAAGCCACGCACCACCATTGGCTGGAAAGGTTTCCTGTATGACCCAAATTTAGATGGTTCATCAAATATGCAGTTGGGTTTAGAAAAATCACGTGAGCTATACCTACAAATTATAGAAATGGGCTTGCCGATTGCTTCTGAAATTTTAAGCCCGATGGCGACCGCATATTTTGATGATTTACTGGCTTGGGGAGCTATTGGTGCACGTACCAGCGAATCTCAAATTCACCGTGAAATTTCAAGCCATATGCCATACAGCATTGGTTTCAAAAATGGCACGGATGGCTCAATTCAAATTGCACTTGATGCAATTCAATCAGCAGCTCATCCACATGAATTCATGGGCATGAGCCAGTCAGGTTTGCCGTGTATTTTAGAGTCTAAAGGCAACCCGAAAGCCCATCTGATTTTACGTGGGGCAAATTCGGGTCCTAACTACGCCTTGGCTGAAATTGAAAAAATTAAGCAGAAGAGTAAAACAGACTTACCGGCTTTGGTGATTGATTGCAGTCATGGCAATAGCCACAAAAATCCGCTTCTACAGCCGGAAGTTTTACGTACCATAGTAGATCAACGCATTCATACCCATGTTCGTGGGGTGATGTTAGAGAGCCATCTGGTAGACGGTCAGCAAAAGATTTCCTGTGAGATGACCTATGGTCAATCTGTGACTGATGGTTGTTTGGGTTGGGACAAAACACAGCAACTTTTATTAGAAGTTGCAGATTCGCTTCGTATTTCTGAATTGAAGCGTAGTGCTTAATATTTTAAAGATTTTATTTTCTGATCAAGCCCCGTTAATCGGGGCTTGATTGTTATGAATGCGCACATTTATGTTATGTGGTTGAATTTAGAACAGTAGTTTGTTGATGTTATATACAATTTTCATCAATTCTTTTAACCAATTAAAAATAATAAATTTGAGTCAGCCAGCCCGTTTAGACACAATATTCAAAGAGATATTCAAGCATGATTAATTTTAATAAAAATTTTTCAATCTATGCCAAACGTATTTAAGTGTTAAGCCAGTTTTAAATGGGGAAAAAAATGTATACCGCGGAATTATTGGAAGAAGCGCGTAAAATAATATTTCATATGCTCACCAAAGTCGTGGAATATGGTGGCTCAGACTTGTTTATTTCAGCAGATTTTCCGCCGAGTATTAAACATCAAGGGATGATGAAACCGATCGGACAGCAAGCGCTAACAGCAGATAAAACCAAACTGTTTGCTTATAGTTTAATGAATGAAAAGCAGCGCCAGGAATTTGAAAAAGAACTCGAATGTAACTTTGCTATTAGCGTTCCCAATGTTTCACGCTTTCGTATTAATGTATTTCAACAACAGCTACAAGTGGGTATGGTAATTCGTACCATTACTGCAGAAATTCCAAATTTCGCCCAGTTAAAATTACCCGAATCGCTTAAAGATGTGATGATGGCAAAACGTGGCTTGATTTTAGTGGTGGGTGCGACGGGTTCAGGTAAGTCAACCTCTTTAGCAGCCATGATTGATCATCGCAATGAAAATTCAGCAGGGCATATTATTACGGTTGAAGACCCGGTAGAATTTGTACATAAACATAAAAAATCCATGATTACTCACCGTGAAGTGGGGGTGGATAGTCACTCATGGCACAATGCTTTGAAAAATACTTTACGTCAGGCACCGGACGTTATTTTAATTGGTGAAATCCGTGATACTGAGACCATGGAACACGCAATTGCCTTTGCGGAAACCGGGCATTTATGTTTAGGAACGCTACACGCGAATAATGCCAATCAGGCGCTTGATCGAATTATCAACTTTTTCCCGGAAGAACGAAAAAATCAATTATTGATGGATTTGTCATCCAACATGAAAGCGATTATTTCACAGCGTTTAGTTCGTACTCAAGATGGACGTGGACGTCGTGCAGCGATTGAAATTCTGCTGAATACTCCATTAATTGCCGATAATATTCTTAAAGGTCAGTTGCATGAATTAAAAGAGATCATGAAAAAATCTCGTGAACTGGGCATGCAAACTTTCGATCAGGCTTTGTTTGATTTGTATAACCAAGGTGCAATCAGTTATGAGGAAGCCTTGCGTAATGCCGATTCCATGAATGAATTACGCTTACAGATCAAGTTAAAAAGTCCGAGAGACGATCAATCTGTACCTGGTTCAGCAGCATCATTTAGCATGGTGCAAGAAAGTGTGGCAGAAGAAAGTGAAAGCAAGGAAGAGAACCAAGCTTAGTTGAGTAATGGGTGAGTGCTATCCAGTAACACCATAAAAAATAAGCATCATCCTGTTTTAGGATGATGCTTATTTCTTTTATCTGAATCTAGATAGATGTTTTTTAAGCTGCGGTATGTTTACGATCTACAAATAATTTATAAAAAGCTAAACTTAATGCAGTGATCAATGCACAG
>JBLZXS010000181.1:0-2787 GCA_050285325.1 Acinetobacter sp. | reverse complement strand
GTCTATGTTCTGCTGGCAGCATTGAAATTAAAATAATTAAAGCGATCAGCGGCATCACAAAAGTTAAAATGGTGAAACCTTTTTTATAAGGATTATCTGCTGCAATTTTTAAACTTAAAGCCCTTAACCCATGCAGGCTCATCCCAATGGCAATGCTGATACCCGTAAATAGTGGGGAAAGTTGTTGTACTGTGGAACACAGATAAATTGTCACGCAGGTAGCAATACAAATAATCAGCTTTATTTGACGGTTACATTTATCTGAATACCAAAATTCCAGCATTATTTAGGTCCATTGGAAAGATCGTTTTTATTTAGCAAAGACAAGGGTGAAAATAGACAGATGGCCAAAGCCATAAAGCCAATACCTTGTGCCCCCGGAATTAAAATTTCACCATCTTTCATCTGCATAAAAATAAGTGCCAGTAATAGGGCAAGCGGAATCCAGGTGAATAAACGATATAGCAATCCAGTCGGATTTTTTGAGGCAAAATGAATTTTGCAATAACGGCAAATCAGAAAAATAATACCCGTGCCCAAGAACATCAGGATGGCATCAGGTTTTAGCGGTTCCATCCAGTAAAGTACGCCGGTAGCAATCGCGATAACCGCAAAGATCATGAGTTTACGGAGGAGGGAGACTTTAGGATCAAACCAAAATTCGAGCATATTCTTCTGATAGATAGACTAGGACTGACTGCACTTTAGCAAAAACAAAGATAAAAAAGCGAGGCTTTGGCCTCGCTAAAAATTAACTATTTTTCTGTGGACCCCAGTCATAAATTTTCTTTTGGTAGGCGTACCACATCATCCAGAGACCGATCAAAATCATCGGTACAGTCAGGAATTGACCTTTACTCATCCAGCCAATAAACAGCTGTCCATTGTCCGGTTCACGGAAGAATTCCACCACAAAGCGTGCAATACCGTAACCAATCAGGAACAAGGCTGAAACCGCCATACGTGGGCGAGGTTTTGAGCTGAACCACCACAACACAATAAACAGAATTAAGCCTTCAGCCAATGCCTGATAAAGTTGTGATGGGTGACGCACCAATTGCAGCGGATCGGTCGGGAAAATCATGCCCAATGCAAAGTTTGGATCAGTGACTTGGCGACCGTAGAGTTCGCCACCAATAAAGTTGCCAATACGGCCAAACATCAAGCCCGTCGGTACGCAAGGGGCAATAAAATCCAGCGTTTGGAACCAAGTTTTCTGGTATTTTTTACACCAGAACAGCATGGCGATCATTACGCCCAAGAAACCGCCATGGAAGCTCATGCCACCGGTCCAGACCTGAAATAGCCAGAGCGGATTGGCCAGAAACTGTTCAAATCCATAAAAGAACACGTAGCCTACACGACCACCAATCACTACACCTAAGGCGCCATAGAAAATCAGGTCAGACACCATGTCGGGTGTCCAGCCATCACGGTGTTTGGTGCGATAAGTCGCCAGTCCCCAGGCAAATAAAAATGCCAGTAAATACATCAGTCCATACCAATGAACTTGTAATGGTCCCAGCGATATGGCAACTGGGTCAATATTTGGATAGGTCAGCATTCCTGTTCCTTGTGATTCTGTTTTGCACAGATTTTAGCTGAAACCAAGGAAAAATGTTGTACATTCAATGTGTAAAGATAAAGAGCATGGATTATGTGTATTGTAGCTTTAGCTTGGCAAGTATTAGAAGATACGCCTTTGTGTCTGATTTCCAATCGGGACGAGTTTTATGTCCGTCCGACAGCTGGTTTAAAAACTTGGGAACATAGTCCGATTATAGCCGGACAAGATCTACAGTCGGGTGGCACCTGGATGGGGGTAACGAAATCGGGACGATGGGCAGTCGTGACCAACTTTCGAGATGCAACCGATAAAAAAACATATCCGACTTCACGCGGTCATTTGATTCAAGCTTTTTTAGAGTCAGATTTGGCTCCCATCCGCTTTGCTCAAGAATTAGAAAAACGCCAATGTGATTATGCCGGTTTTAATTTATTGCTTGGGGATCAAAATCAGGCAGTCTATATGAGTAACCGCGGTGAAGCTCCCCAGGTTTTAGCCAAAGGGGTATATGTGGTATCCAATGGATTAATGACTGAACATTGGGAAAAGACCAGACATTTGCGTAAACGCTTTACCCAAGAATTTTTGCCGATGTTGCAGCACACAGCTACACCAGAAGCAGATATCGAATTTGCAGTGTGGGATATTTTGGAAGATGAACGTAAAATTATTCCAGAATTGTTGCCACAGACCGGTATTAGTGAAGAGATGGAAGAATTGCTCTCATCGACTTTTATTCAAAGCCCGATTTATGGCACACGCTGTTCCAATTTTTTAAGGCTGAAAAATGATGCCTGGTTGTGGCAGGAAAAATCCCAGCAAGGGGACACTCAAGATGAAATTATTCAAATCAATTTGCCTTTAACTCAATAAAAAAATGCCGACACGAAGTCGGCATTTTTTTATTGTTATGCTTAAACTTTGGTCGTTTCCAATGCCTCACCAGCAATTGCACCGCCATCTACACGGGTAATCACTAATGTTGCAGAGCGTGGGCGAGAGCCTAATACTGCTTTGCTTAGATTCAATGTAGAGGGATGGTTCGCAGGCCAACTGTTACCCGGGTGCTGAATATTAATAAAGATGGCTTTGTAGTCAGGTGTCATGGTAACACCCGTAATTTCACAACCTGCAGGGCCTGTAAGGAAGCGACGGAGTTTGGTGTTATCTAGCTCCGCACCTGTAGGCGTTGGTAAACCAGCTGTCGTTTTAACTTGACC
>JBLZXS010000180.1:0-7714 GCA_050285325.1 Acinetobacter sp. | reverse complement strand
CGTTTGCGATTGATCATCCCTGTAGCATTGTGATTGGACCCGAAGGCGGGTTTATTCCCTATGAAGTGGATTTGCTGATAAAAAACGGCTGCCAAGCAGTGAGCTTAGGCAACCGTATTATTCGAACTGAAACCGTGATTGCTTATGTCTTAGGTCGTCTGTTTAGCACGAGCTGACTCATCTTCCTGGACCGAAGGATCCCCGCGATAGACTTTGACTTCCTGTACCGGATAAGGAATCGAAATGTCATTTTCAGCGAAGGCATCAATTACTTTTTCCTGGACGCTACTGATAGAAGTGGACGTCACCACTTCTGTGGTATTGACCCACCATTGCACTTTTAAATTCACCGAGAAGTCGGCTAGCGCTGCAACATTTACGCTAAAACCGGGCTGACTCAAGATGGTAGAGTCGTGATCTAAAATACTCAAAATAATGTTTTTGGCTTTCTGAATATCATCTTCATAGCCAATACCGACCACAAATTCACAACGGCGGCGTTGATAAGCCGTATTGACCGTCACTGCACTGGTATACACCGTTGCATTCGGAATGACGATACGACGCCCATCCGGCGAACGCAAGAATGTCGCACGAATCTGGATATCTTCAACCGTACCTTCCATGCCCGACACAATAATGTCATCACCAATTTTGAACGGTTCACCCAGTAAAATTAAAATGCCTGAAAGCAAATTCTGGAAAATGTCCTTGAACGCGAAACCGATCGCGACCGAACCAATCCCCAAGGCACTCATCAGCTGTCCCGGGGTGAAACCTGGAATGGCAATGACCATGGCAATGAGGAAACCAAAGAACATGATGGCTGAACTGCCGACACGGTTCAGAACCAGAACTAGATTCTGTTTGGTATAAGAGCGGTCGGTCAGTGCTTTACGGACAAAGAATTTAAATAATTTTGACAGTAAATAAAATATTGTAAAAACCACCAGCGCGATACAGATGTAGGGCAAGCGCTCCCAGAAGGCATCGACGAATTTATCAATGGTGGAGTATGCATCGTTATACTTTGCTGTGTGTTGCAGCACAGTTTGTGCGGTTTTTTCAGTTGCCTCATGCAAAAGCTCTGATGTGCCTTGAGTCACATCATTCAAGGCATTGTTTTGTTCAGCCACGAATTTTCCGAATTTGGGTCAGTGCGCGCTATTTTGCCTGAAACTCAGTAAAAATTTAACCACCACTCAGCTGCAATCCGCCTGGTTTTGTCAAAAAACTGTGAACACATTTTAAAAGTAGGCTGTGCCTTTTTGAATGACTTCTTGAGGTTGAGGCATTTCCAGTTCGCCTGCTCCAAACATATAAGACACGATGCTACTTGAAGCCATGAAACTCAATACCGTAATAATAATCATCAACCAGGCCAATATTTTTTCCCAGACCGGTGTCGCACGCGGCAAGCCATAATTGTTGATTCCATTGCTTCCTGAACCTAAAAGTAAATACAGACCCATAAAAATATTCAGCAAGGGAATCAGGAATAACAGAATCAGCCAGCCACTGCGGTTCATGTCATGCAAACGGCGGATGGTAATCACCATCAGAAAATAGATATACAGTACCAAAATCACCACAAAGCCGAGTCCTGCTAATCCGGTCAATGTGTTTACAAACTGGTTGTCCACCGACAGGGTATTCATGTTGAAAATACCCATGGTCAGGCTGAGGGCAATGGTGGCAAAGAAAGTAATGAGATGCACAAACCCATACCAGCCAATTGAACTCAAACGACCAAAACGACCTTGGGGTGACAAGGGATTATCATTACTTGCCAGTGGTGGTCGTGAAAAAAATGGAGAGGAGTCTTGCGGGTTCATATGCTTTCCGGATCAGGTTTGGCTCAGCAAAAAAGGGGTTTTGCAAAGCAGTGAATGCATCTTCTTGTTAAATTATAAGATTAAATGAACAGATCAGATACGAATTAGACCACTTTTTTTGTTGAATAAGACAAGGGGTCTGTGTTTTAAATTGTATAAATAAACTACGACCAAAGCATGATTGAAGTGGTTGAAAAATAATCGTCATACTGTGGATATGCAGTCAATAAAATCAATAACGTGGCATAGCATCTCGTGATGAGATGAAGAAGAGCAAGGAAGTACTTATGAAAGAGATCTATCCTGTACCAGAAGAATTTAAAAAAACCGCTCGCACCAATGAATCTGAATATTTCGAGCGTTATCAACAATCCATCGATCAGCCTGATGAGTATTGGACAGAGCAAGCCAATAAACTGGATTGGATTAAACCTTTTACCCAAGTCAAAAATACAAGTTTCGACAAAGATAATTTCAAGATTGAATGGTTTGCCGATGGGCAACTGAATCTGAGTGCCAACTGCCTGGATCGGCATTTAAAAGAACATCCGCATAAACCGGCGATTATTTGGGAAGGTGATCATCCTTCACGGCATAAAATTATTTCGTTTAAAGAACTGCATGATGAAACCTGCCGTTTTGCCAATGTGCTGAAAAAACATGGCGTGAGCAAAGGCGACCGTGTGGTGCTGTATATGCCGATGATCTCGGAAGCGGCTATTTCGATGCTGGCTTGCGCACGGATTGGGGCAGTACACTGTGTAGTGTTTGGGGGGTTCTCGCCAGACTCACTGGCCAGCCGGATTGAAGACTGTCAGGCAAAAGTCGTGATTACTGCTGATTCCGGCATGCGTGGGGGTAAACCGGTCCCACTGAAGGAAAATGTAGATGAAGCCTTGAACATTAAAGGAACTGAATCGGTTCAAAATGTGATTGTGGTGCATCGTACCGGGAATCCGATTGAACTGAAACAGGGGCGTGACCTGTGGTATCACATGGAAATCATGTCGGTGAATGAAATCTGCCCGCCTGAACCGATGAATGCTGAAGATCCCCTGTTTATTCTGTATACCTCAGGTTCAACCGGCAAGCCGAAAGGAGTGTTGCATAGCACTGGCGGTTATCTGACTTATGTGAACTCCACTTTCCGCGAAGTATTTGATATCAAACAGGATGATGTGTTCTGGTGTACTGCAGATGTGGGTTGGATTACCGGACATTCTTATGTACTGTATGGGCCATTGTCTAACGGCACTACCACAGTGATGTTTGAAGGTGTGCCGCAATATCCGACCTGGGCACGCACCGGTCATATTGTCGACAAGCACAATGTCACCATCTTGTATACCGCGCCAACCGCGATTCGCGCCATGATGCGAGAAGGCGATATTTTTGTTCGGGAAAGTGACCGCAGCAGCTTACGTTTAATTGGTTCAGTGGGTGAGCCGATTAATCCGGAAGCATGGAACTGGTATTACACCGTGGTGGGTGAAAGCCGTTGTCCGATTGTGGATACCTGGTGGCAAACTGAAACCGGCGGGATTTTAATTTCACCTTTGCCGGGAGCCACCGATTTAAAACCGGGTTCAGCGACCCGCCCCTTGTTTGGCATACAACCGGCCATCGTCGATGCTGAAGGCAAGGAGCTGCAAGGCGAAGCGGAAGGTAACCTGATTATCAAGGATTCCTGGCCGGGTCAGATGCGCACCATCTGGGGTGATCCTGAACGTTTTATCGAAGCCTATTTCTCCACTTATCCGGGAACCTATTTCACTGGAGATGGTGCCCGCCGTGATAAAGATGGTTATTACTGGATTACTGGTCGGGTGGATGATGTGCTGAATGTTTCCGGACACCGTTTAGGCACCGCAGAAGTGGAAAGTGCCTTGGTGGCGCATGAGCATGTCGCTGAAGCGGCGGTAGTTGGTATGCCGCATGATATTAAAGGTCAGGGCATTTGTGCCTTTGTCACCTTACAGGCCGATTTTGAAGAATCCGACGAATTGCGTAAAGAACTGGTCGCTTGGGTTCGTAAAACCTTGGGACCTGTGGCCACACCGGATGCTTTGCACTGGGCTCCCGCTTTGCCGAAAACCCGTTCCGGGAAAATCATGCGCCGTATCTTAAGAAAAATTGCTGCCAATGAACTGGATAGTTTGGGAGATACCTCAACCTTGGCTGATCCACAGGTGGTGGACAATCTGATCGCGACCGTCTATCCCAATAAGTAAGTGATTTTATTTATTACCGCCTGTATTTATAGGCGGTATTTTTATTTTGCATATAAGGACTTCAGGCATTCAGCTAAAGATGAAAAACATCATCTGCTAAGCTAAAAATATAGAAATAGATAGATATAATTATGAATGCTTCATCCCCACTGCTCAATTCAAATCCATTACAAATTGCACAACAACTTAGTGAGCAGTTTGCAAAGACTGCTGCTGAACGGGATAAACAGGGCGGCAACCCTAAACAAGAGCGTGATTTAATCCGTCAAAGTGGTTTGTTAGGTCTGTCTATTCCAGTGCAATATGGTGGGCAGGGCGCTACATGGAAAACCATTTTTCACACCATTCAAACCATTGCCCAAGCTGATAGTTCACTGGCACATGTCTATGGTTTTCATCATTTATTAATTGCGACGGTGCAACTGTTTTCCCAACCTGAACAATATGGCAAATGGCTTGAGCAAACAGCAAAAGAAAACCTGTTTTGGGGCAATACCTTAAATCCCTTAGACCGACGAACCGCAGCACTTAAAGTCTCTGAAACTGAATACATATTTCACGGCGACAAAAGCTTTTGTTCAGGTTCGCTGGATTCAGATGTGCTGCTCTGTTCTGGTTATGACGATGCTGGAAAATTATTGATTGGGGTGATTCCTACCGCGCGTGACGGGGTCAGTTTTTTAGGGGATTGGAATAATATGGGGCAGCGCCAAACCGATAGCGGCACCAGTCATTTTGAGCAGGTCAAAATTCAGCAGCATGAATTGCTATTAAACCCGGGACCTTTAAGTACACCTTATTCCAGTTTACGTCCACTGATTGCACAATTGATTTTTGTGCATCTGTTTTTGGGGGTGGCAGAAGGCGCCTTTGAAACGGCCAGACAAACTGTACAAAACCAAAAAGCCTGGTCAAAATCTTTGGCTGAAAATGCCGTGAATGATCCATTTACCCAGAAGCATTTTGCCGAATTTTATGTGCAGCTTGAAGGCGTACGTTTACTAGCCAATAAAGCAGTTAAAACGCTACAACATGCTTGGAATATAGATGAAGCATTAACAGCAGAGCAGCGCGGTGAAGTCAGTATTGCGATTGCCACAGCAAAAATTGCTGCGACCAATACTTCGTTATATATCACGCAAAATATTTTTCAGGTGATGGGTGCGCGTGCGACCACAGCCCAATTAAACCTGGACCGTTTCTGGCGCAATGTCCGTACCCAGACGCTGCATGACCCGATTGATTATAAATACCAGGAAGTGGGGGAATGGGTGCTGACTGGAAAAGTGCCAGATCCGAGTTTCTATTCTTGATTGATTAAAAGATAAAGCCTCTGAATCGAGTCTTTATCTTTAAACAGACTTTAGCAATATTAGATATAAGGAATGTGGAATTTACTTTTTTAGAATTTATTGAGAGTAATTTTAAGTATAACTAATTAAAATTTATAATATTTATTGAAGAATAGGCGTGGAACGTGAAAATCCATAAAAAGCCCATTCACCAATGAATAGGCTTTTAATTATTAAATTAAGTATTTGATTTTTTGATATAAAATAAAAGAATTTTGTATAAGGTGTATTCTGTTAATTTCAGAAAACCTAAATTTTTAAATGCAAAATAGGATACGGTTTACCCTGACCATCTAATTCAGATCGTCCTATTACTTTAAATCCTAATTTTTCATAAAATCCAACAGCCTGAAGGTTTTGTTCATTAACATCTACTTTTTCTATTTTTAATTCTGTGACTGCAAAATTAGTTAAAACTCGTCCTACCCCTTTACCCCTAAACTCTGGATCAATAAACAGCATTTCTATGTTGTCACTACTTGTGCCAATAAAACCTACTATTTGTCCATCTTGAACATATTTATGAAGTAATACATGATGAAAATATTCATTAAGAATTAAAGGTTTTAAGTTATTAATTTCCTCTTCAGGCAAGAAATTATGAGTAGCTCTTACTGATCTTTCCCAAATATCAATAAGAATAGGAAAGTCAGTTTCAGAAGCTTTTTGTAGCATGGGATATCCTAAAAATATTAAGGATATCATATATAGTAAAATAGCTTCATTGAACATAATAATGGCCATTATATGAAATGGATTTTTAATATTATTTTAAGATCAGTATTTTATCTTGATTCATACTCTCTCGAACGATCTCGTTCAACCGACTTGGAAACAAGTCGGCTTTTTTATGAATAGTTTTGATATATTTTGCCAATAAGTTCGATCGAAATTTAATCAAATTGAAAATTTTCTCAATGTTGTCGGTCTTCCCAGGGCGGAAAATATTCCCAATTTCTACGGATAAAATCGGGACGGTTTTTAACCGATCTTGTGCGCATTTGCTCACATCAATCTCGTCCCTTTGCTGCTATACCACTTCGCTATAGTTTCCTATAATGGGGACATAGAGAGCAGGATGCTCCAAATAAAAAGAACAACAGACAGAACAACAGACAGAACAAGGACTGAGATCCGACAGGAGTTAGATCAAAGCATCAAATGCGAAAAACCCCGGCAGGATGCCGGGGTTTTTTATCATCTAAAATCTTATTACTAACAAGAACTAAAAGTCGTCTCATATTGAATCCTTTCTATTTATGTACTTTATTTAATATAAATCGCTTACACAAAATGAACTTGTTATCATCTATTTAAGTTATTTATAAGAATAAAAAAAACCCTCAAGCCGAGCCTTGAGGGAGAAATGGAGCTGCTTTTTCTTCTTCTTGTTATTTTTAACTGCTGTTAAGCAGACTTGGCTTGAACCGGTTGTTCCTGCTGCTGTTTTGCTTCAAGTTCACGAACCAGAGGCAACACCTTCGCACCGAAGTACTCGACTTCCTCAATAAAGTGTAAGAAGCCTGAAAGTACCAAATCGACACCGACCGCTTTCAATTCCAGAATACGTTCTGCAATTTGCTGTGGAGTACCAATCAGATTGGTTTTAAAGCCATCGTTATACTGGACTAAATCTTCAAAAGTCGATTTTGCCCAGTTGCCTTCACCTTCAGTGGTGGAGGCACCTGCTTCACGAGTAGCATCGCCAAATGCATTCACAGCTTGAATATTGGCTTTATCAATAATTTCTTGCAGCACAGATTGCGCTTCTTCTTCCGTATCACGCGCAATAATGAACGCATTCACTCCAATTTTAACCTGATGGTTATTGGCCTTAGCTTTCTCGTGAATATCATCAATCTGCTTTTTAATTTCTTCCGGCGTGTTGCCATTGGTAAAGTACCAGTCGGAAACGCGTGAAGCCATGTCACGTGCCGCACGTGAACTGCCGCCTTGGAAAATTTCGATATGCGGTTTTTGCAGCGGTTTAGGTTTTAAGGTGTAATCCTTAAATTGATAATACTTGCCATCAAAGCTGAAACTATCTTGAGTCCAGACGCCTTTTAAAGAACGGATAAATTCTTCAGAACGCGCATAACGTTGATCATGCTCCGGCCATTCTTCACCAATGGCATCGAACTCGCCACGGAACCAGCCACTGACTACATTAATCGCGATTCGACCATTTGTCAGATGGTCAATCGTTGCCAACTGTTTCGCGGCTAAAGCAGGCTTCCATGGGCCGGGTAAAATAGCTGCAATTACCTTAAGGCGTTCAGTTTTGGCCAAAAGTCCG
>JBLZXS010000179.1:0-24829 GCA_050285325.1 Acinetobacter sp. | reverse complement strand
TCTCGACTAACACCTAAATCAAATTTTCATATTGAAGTTGAGAGTTCTAATGAAATTATTTTTATAGGCTTAGGTAAATATGCATTCAGCCCAAATTCATCATATCGTCAGACTAATCTTCAACGGTGGCAACAACCTAGTATTGAATCAAGCTTAATTACTAAGTCTCATAAAATTTTAATGCCTGATGGAAATAACAATGAAATAGTTCCTCTGTTCTTAGGAACAAAAAGATCAATCGATTACAAACAAGTTCAGGGTGCTCAAAGGGAAGAACCTCAGCAACAATCAATTTCCGTGTATAAACAAAGAAATCTGGAAAATGAAAACTCAAGTGTAAAGCAATGGTTTATAAATAGATATTTTTATATTGGGCAAGAATGGGCACAAGAAGAAAAGGTGAATTGGGAGCTTCTATTAGAAAATTTACCTTTAATAGCTCCACACGGAAGTGATTTTAAATTCATAAAAGTTGGTAGGGATTTAGAACCATTATTCAGTTTATATGGGGCAGAATGTTATCTAGAGGAGTTATCTGCGGGTTTTCAAGCAATTTTCTCTGTAATAGCTAATATTATTGAATGGGTTGAAAAAATTAACCCTGAAGGTAGTAGAAATATTCAACACGCAACAGGTACGGTATTGATTGATGAATTAGATCTTCATTTACACCCTGAATGGCAATTTAATATTCGAGATGGTTTAGAAGCTTTATTCCCTAATCTTCAGTTTATCGTAACGACGCATTCACCTCATCTTTTGGCTTCCGCAAAAGAAGGCGAAGTCATTATTATGAGTCGTGAAACAGGAAAAACAGAATATCATTTTGAGCCTAGTAACAAGCGTTATTCAGGCTGGAATACTGATCAGATTTTAGAAGATGTAATGGGAGTTAAAAGTCTTAAAAATAAAGATTACGAAAGATTAATAGATGAAGCTTTTGATGCCTACGAATCAAAAGATAAGACTAAGCTTTTATCTGTAATGGAACAGCTGAAAAGCATTACTCATTCTGATGACACGATTGTTCAAGTGCTAGAAATGAAAATGGCTTCTTTGGAGCTTCAATAAGATATGATTAAACTTGAAAAACCTGTTGATATTCCTCAAATCCTTCAAGATAAACAAAGAGAATGGACAGATCATTTACTTTCATTAGTAAGCAAATATGGAAGTTATAAAGATATTCCGAAAGAAGAGAAAGCTTCAGCTCTTAGTCATTACAGACATAAGGACATTACTACCCCTTTATTTGATAGCTCACATCAAAAATGTGCTTTTTGTGAAGGTACTCCTAAAGATAGTGGCAATATAGAAGTTGAACACTTTTATCCAAAATCTAAATATCATAATAAGACTTTCGAATGGGAAAATTTTTTACCAAGTTGTCGTAAATGTAATGATTCTAAACTTACTCATGATGTAGGTGTTCAGCCTATTTTAAATCCATATGATGAGGACTTTAATCCAACACAGCATTTTGAATTTATCTTAGCTCGAATGAAAGGTAAGACAGAAATAGCAAAGATGACGATCGAAGTTTGTGGTTTAAAAAGTCGTTTATATGACCCTTACAGCAAATTGATTAAGGTCTTCTGTGAGTATGAACAGACTTTAGAAGAAGCACTTGAAGAATTAATAGGTAAAGATACTGATAGAAAACGGTTAAACCAAATACGTAAAATTTCAGATTCCATTGATAGAATTGAGAGTTTAATGAAGCCCACTGAAAAATATTCATATTTTTGTAGTTATATGATTAAACATAGTGAAATCTATAACGAAGCAAAACATGTTTTGTCTGATGCATTAGCTAACGTTGATTAAAATGTAATAAGTAGAAATCCCAAGTATTACTTATTTTATCAAGTCATCGACTCAAAAGTTGTTGTGCCTGTTCTGGATGTAGATCGGCGAGACACTATTTATAAGAATATGTAAAAAAACCGCCTCTTGGCGGTTTTTATTTTAAATATGCTTATGACCTAAGAGCCAAATTCCCAAAGCCATTACAGCCGGAATCAAAACTCCTAAACTCATTGGCGAGTCACTATAACTGCCACCCAAGACTACACAGCACAATTTTATATTTTAAATGACATCGTTTTGGTGCAAATCTGATCAATCTTGGCGCATAAACATTTGATCAATATTTTTAAGCACTTTTTATTTTAATAAACTACCGTTTTTAAATAATTTTATTTATAAGAACTAAGCTGGCATGATTTCTGCTTCTATTCATATACAGCATAAACAGAGGAGAGCAATACACTTGATCACTCAACCACACTCATCGGTCAACCCCGCATATATAAAAAAAACAACAGTATATGCTGAATAAAATCAACTCCACCGATGGAGTCATTAACTAACCATGATTTTAAACAAGCCCCCTCCGCATAGAGGGGCTTTTTTTTTTGCCATTTTATTCAAGTTTATGAGTCAAATCGCAATAACTAAAAATTGGCATGCTTTCTGCATTTATCTAGGTAATACAAAACTAAATTTTGGTAATACCAGAGGAAGATGCATATGGATACCGCCCAATCTAAAAAAAACCTGCATCCGTTTAAAAAATTCATCATTGAATTATTAAGCGTACGCGCTGGTTTATATATAAAACAAGATTCAACCCATCGAGGATAACCACGTGCCTAAACAAAAACTGGCACGGATCAGTATCACGGTGCCTGAAACCACGCTTCAGGCGCTGGATCAAAAAATTGTCGACCAGCACTACGAAAGCCGTTCGCAAGCTATTGTTGACATGATTAACCGACATCTGATTGATGACTTGGTCGAAAGAGACGAGGTCATGGTCGGTACGCTGACCTTGCTTTATGACGTGAGCCTGAAATCACTCCGCAGTCAATTAGTCGATCTGCAACAACAGTATTTAACCCAAGTCATCAGCTCCCTGCATATACAACTCGATGACGAAAAAGTTTTAGAAGTCATGCTTATGCAAGGTGGAAGTGATGACCTTAAACAAATCAGTCAGCAATTTACTGCATTAAAAGGCGTCATTAAAGGGCATCTGGAACTGATGGATGCCGTGATGCCTCCCATTCCCCAAAATGAAAATAAAGCAGGAGTTCTGCAATGAATACCTTATGGACAATTCAAGATTGGAAAACCGCCTATTCAATGCAAAAAATTCAGCTGCAAGATTTGCTCGGCTATGTTGAATCATTCAAAAATGATGATCATGCCTGGATTGAAATTGCTTCTAACACACAGATTGAACTGCAAATTGATGCCTTAAAAGAAAAATTAGCAGAAGATTTACCGTTATACGGTATTCCATTTGCGGTCAAAGACAATATTGATGTCTCCGGTTTTCATACCACAGCTGCCTGTAAAGAAGCCGCATATTTAGCCAGCCAAGATGCCACGGTGGTTGCAAAGTTGAAAGCGGCGGGTGCGATTGTGATAGGTAAAACCAATTTGGATCAATTTGCGACAGGTCTGGTAGGGGTACGCTCACCTTACGGTGCAGTGAAAAACAGTTTTAATCCTGAATATATCAGTGGCGGTTCAAGCTCAGGTTCATCGGTTGCCGTAGCCAATGGCCAAGTTCCTTTTAGTTTAGGAACAGATACAGCGGGTTCAGGTCGTGTTCCTGCAGGGCATAACAATATTGTCGGTTTGAAACCGACCAAGGGCTGGTTCTCATCTTATGGTCTGGTTCCGGCTTGTCGCACCATTGATGTCATTTCTATATTTGCATTAACGGTTGATGATGCATGGTCAGTTGCACAAATCATGCAAGGTTATGATGAGAAAGATGAGTATTCACGTCAACATCCCGCCAATGTGGCGACTCAGTTTTCTAAAGGAAAAATAGCCATTCCTGCACAGCTGGAATTTTATGGAGATGCTGAATCAGAAACTGCCTTTGAGCGTGCTGTTGAACGAGTAAAGGGTTTGGGTTATCAGGTTGAAGCGATGGATTTCAGCGCATTCAATCAATTGGCAGCGGCACTTTATAATAAAGCGTGGGTGGCGGAGCGGAGCAGTGCCGTGGCGAAACATGTTAGCCCCGAACAAGCGCATCCCGTGATTACGAGCATCATTGCACAAGCAGATCAATTCAGCGCAGTCGACCTGATTGAAGCTGAATATGAACGCGCGCAATTGGCACGAAAAATTCAATTAAAACTGTCGGACTTTGATGCTTTGATGGTGCCCACTGCACCAACCATCTATACCATTGCCGAGGTTGAAGCCGATCCAATTTTGAAAAATTCACATATGGGTGCCTATACCAACTTTGTCAATTTCGCCGATTTATCTGCATTAGCTTTACCCCATGTGATTCGAGAAGATGGCTTGCCCAGTGGTGTGACCTTTATTGCACCTGCCTGGATGGATCAGGCTTTAGCCAACTTTGGTCAAATATGGCAGCAAACGACAAATCTGCCTTTAGGGACTTCAAATCAAAGCTATGCAGTGAGCACCCAGATGAGTTCGGCACATGCGGTAAAACTTGCCGTGGTCGGTGCACATCTATCGGGTATGCCCCTGAATTTCCAGATTACGACGCGTGGTGGAACCTTAGTTCAAAAAACAAAAACTGCCCCACATTATCAATTGTATGCCCTGAAAAATACCACACCGCCCAAACCGGGCCTGCAGTATCTCCATAAAGGGCAATCTATTGAAGTGGAAGTTTGGGAAATTCCATTTGCCAACTTTGGCCAGATTGTGGCTGAAGTGCCTGCACCTTTGGGTATTGGCAATCTGCAACTGGCCGATGGCAGCTGGGTCAAAGGTTTTATTTGTGAAGGTTATGCACTTGAGGATGCAACCAATATTAGTCATTTCGGGGGTTGGCGCGCATTTATTCAATCGAAACAACAAACCAACACCAAATTTAAATGCAACTGCGTAGGGGAAGTCGCACAATGATGAAGAAAATGAGTTTAGCAGCCTCTGTTTGCTGCGCGATGTTATTCAGTGGCTGTGACAATACGGCTAAAATTCCAGCGCCATCTGAGAATGCCAAAGGCACAGCCAGCACTCAGGTGATTCGCATTGGTTATAGTGACTGGCCGGGATTTGTCGCTTGGCAAGTCGCTATAGATAAAGGCTGGTTAAAAGAAGCCGGTATTAATGCCGATTTCAAATGGTTTGATTATTCCGCATCTCTGTCTGCATTTGCAGCCAATCAGTTGGATGCCGTTTTAGTCACCAATGGTGATAATCTGGTGACAGGTTCGGGTGGGACAAAAGGCGTCATGATCATGGCGACCGATTATTCCGCGGGTAATGATGTGATTATTGCCAAGCCAGGTATTAATTCAATTCAGGAACTGAAGGGTAAAACCATTGCGACAGAAAAAGGACTAGTCGATCACTTACTGCTTTCTACTGCACTGGATGATGCCAAAGTCAGCTTGAAAGATGTGAAACTGGTCAACACCATGACCAATGAACTCCCCCAAGTTTTTGCCACAGCGGATATTGATGCAATTGCAGTATGGCAACCAGTCGCGAATCAGGCCTTGGCTGCGGTGGCAGGTTCAAAAATCATCTTCACCTCTCAAGATAAACCCGGTTTGATTTACGATACGCTGACGGTGAACCCTACACATCTGCAAGCCAATAAAGAGCAGTGGAAAAAGATTATTCAGGTTTGGGACAAGACCGTTAAGTACATTAATGATCCTGCGACACGTGAAGATGCCGCACAAATTATGTCTAAGCGGGTTGGGGTCGATGCCAAGGCCTATATGCAGTTTCTTGATGGGACGCATCTTTTAACGCTTGAAGAGAACAAGAAAGTGTTTACCAAGGGCAATGGTTTCGACTCGATCTATGGTTCAAGTTACCACGTGAACAAATTTAACGTCGCCAATGGCATTTATAGTACGGAAATGGATGTAGATGGGGTGATTGTGCCGACGCTGGTTGAAGAGTTGAAATAAGAATAGCGAATATAGCCATAAAAAATCCCCGCTATCGGGGATTTTTTATGGACTAAATAAAGTAAAACTAAAGTTCCATCGTTTTAGAAAAAACATTAATAAAAAGAATACCTACAATCATCAAGGCCAAACCGATCAAAGCAGGGACATCCAATTGCTGTTTAAACACCAATAAGCCGACGGTTGAAATGAGAATAATCCCTGCACCTGACCAAATGGCATAGGCAATCCCCATCGGAATGGTTTTCATTGCCAAGGAGAGAAAAAACAGCGCAATGGCATAGCCTAATACCGTGGCCATTGAGGGCCACAGCACGCTAAAACCGTTTGAAGCTTTTAAAAAGGAGGTTGCAATCACTTCAGCAATGATTGCGATGGATAAATATAAAAAAGACATACTGCTCCTTAGAACACCGCTTTCGCATGGTGCATTAAGTGATGCTGCTCAGACTGCAGCCAATTCTGTGATTCAGCTGAGGTTTCAGTCTGATATTGAAATGCATAGTCAGGTTGCAACATATCTACTTCAAAGCTTAAATCGACTTTTAGACCCTCCAGAATGACGTGCTGAACCAACTCTGTTTCACTGACCAAATCAAAATCATCAAAATTAAATGGATGTCCAGATTCATGAGCGGAGGTGCTGTAGGTTTTCATCAGACCATCCGTACTCACGGAGACTTCAAAACTTTCCACGGCAGCAGATGCGGTTGTATTTAAATTGGAAAAGTCCAAGTTTGAGACAACGGCTTGTGACGCGGGTAAGCGTGATAAAGCATAGGCAATATGCGCACCACAAATAATCAGTCCGCCATCCATTTTTAATATTTGTCCTGTGGTTACATCGACAGCAGACTTTAAGCGTAGCCCTAAGAACAGGCCTTGATTAACCTGTTGCCGCCAATCTTCCACATACACATTACTCGGTGAAAATTCTAGAATACAGTTGCCAATCGCATGCAATTGAGCGGGTTCGGGCCACTGCACATGATTTTGATAGTTGGCGTAGTCTTCGACTTCCCAAGATAAAAGCTGAGTAGAATAATTCCATACCGTATTGCCGATCCAGCCTTGACGCTCGTGCACCCAGGTATCATTTTGACTTTTTAAGCGTAGATCGATGGTGAAGCTGCGTGATTGAAACCAATATACAATGGTGTTTTCATCGGTGAGACCATTATAAAAACTGATACTTTTACGTCGAAAAGCACCATACAAAAATGCTGGAATGACTTCGGGTTGATCAAGCGTCGGAGAGAGTACAGCCAGTAATTGAAACAGGTTCATTGGACGGCCCCCATGCTTTCATTTAAACCAAAAGAAGACAGCGGCACCGCATTTTTAAGCACCAGTTCACCCCTTGCAACGCGTTGTTTTAAGTATTGGAATGTTTGTGCGGTTTGATTAAATAAGTGCTCTCCACCGATTAATGCCGCATATTTTGAATCTTCAGTTTTGACCACAGGTTCAATCACCGTGTCATAGTTACAGGCACAGAACAGCGGAAATGAGTAGCGCTCCTCTGACACTTTTTTGACCCGATGTTTGGTCGCAAGATACTTACCATTCGACAGGATCTCCATCATGTCGCCAATATTCATCACCAAGGTATTTTCAAGCAGTGGAATATCAATCCATTCCCCGGCTTTATTTAGTACCTGTAAGCCGGGTGCAGTCGGTAGCAGTAAGGTAAAGCATTCATAATCTGTATGTGCCCCAATGCCTTCCGCCTCCTGAATTTCAGGATTATAGGGATAGTGGATTAAACGCAGCTGACTCGGCGCATCCGTAATTTTTTCTGCAAAGAAATCTTCATCCACACCCAAAGCCAAAGCGAAGCCTGAGAATATTTGTTCACTAATTTGACGCAAATGTGCGTAGTACTGACTCACGGTTGACTTAAAATGGGGATGATCTGGCCAAAGTGTTGCACCGAGAAGGGGGCAATCGCTTCGGGCACCCGAATAGTCATAATTGATGTCGTAGGCTTCTTTAAGATCATAACTGTTGCCAGAGAATTGCTCCTCACCAATCGGAACATAACCACTGTGGTTTTTTGACAAACCAATGTAGTGTTGCATTTTGCTCGCTAAGTCCTGTGTGAAGTACGATTGAGTGACTTCAATTAAGGCATTGGCATAGTCGAAATTAAACTGTGAACCTTTGAGATAAAGAAATCCCACTTCTTTACACGCTTGATCCAGTGCGGCAGCGACTTCAAGTCGGTCGGATAAATGTGGGCTTTGCAGTTTTGAAATATCAACAAGGGGTAATACATATTGCTCGTGCATGGCAATCACCTGATTTGTTGGTCGTCCAACACAGCGTTAAGACCTTTGGGTCGTCCCAAAGGTCTTTGAGAAAAATTATTTGTGAATACTGACTTTGGTGAGTCGCGGAATGGTTGGCAGATCTGCAAGTGCAGGATCGAGTGCATCTTCATCGGCATGCACCAATTGATCCACATGTTGGCGCAGTTTTTTAAACTCGGGCGTGAGCATCAAATCTGGATGACGCGGACGGGGTAAATCCACTTCGATAATTTCTTTAATTTCACCTGGATTGGCTTTCAGGGCGACAATACGATCCGCCAATAAAATGGCTTCATCCATATCATGAGTCACAAAAATAATGGTGATATCAATGTTTTGCCAAAGATCCATTAAGTGGCGCTGCATTTTTTGGCGCGTATGGGGGTCGAGTGCACCAAATGGTTCATCCATCAGTAATATTTTAGGTTCATTGACCAAGGCACGCGCAATGGCGACACGTTGTTTCATGCCGCCTGAAAGTTCATGTGGATATTGGTTTTCGTACTTTTCCAGACCGATGATATTAATCCATTCACGGGCTTGAGCTTCGGCAGAAGCATGACTTTGCCCCTTCATTTTTGGACCAAACATCACATTTTCTTTTACCGTTTTCCATGGAAATAAGGTATAGCCTTGGAATACCATGCCACGTTCAGGACTTGGGCCAGTAATCGGTTGACCATCGACCAGGATTTCACCACTGCTATAAGGATCCAGTCCTGCAACGACACGGCTAAAGGTCGATTTACCACAACCTGAAGGTCCAATCACACAGATGAATTCACGTTTATGAATTTTTAAATCCAGTGCATTGAGTACGGTACGTTCTGATTTTCCATGCTTGAATTTTTGCGTGAGTTGCTTTGCTTCTAAAATCACAGGGCGTTGATAAACTTTGTCAAAATATTCGCGCGGATTAAATTCGTGTTTAGACATCAGTTTACTCCTGCTTTCCATTTAAAGAGGCGTTGACCTAATTTCATTAAGATGACATCACAGATCAGTCCAATCACTCCAATGATCAGAATAGCTGCAAAGACGTTTTCGAAGTGTTGATAACGGGCTTGTTGGGTAATAAACCAAGTAATGCCCGAGGTACTGCCAATGAGTTCTGCAACGATTAAGTAAGTCCATGCCCAGCCGAGCAGAACACGTAAGTTACGATAAATTTCAGGAAAAGCAGCAGGAATGACCACATTGAATAAGCTCTTGAATTTACTGGTGCCTAAGGTAAATCCTGCTTCAATTAAACTGCGATCGACCAAACGTGTAGTATTGGCAATGATCAGGATTTGTTGAAATAAGGTGCCAATCACAATAATGGCAATTTTCGGTGCATCATTAATGCCCAAGATGGCAACCGCAAGTGCACCAAAGGCAGGTGCGGGTAAGTAGCGAAAGAATTCTACAAAGGGTTCAGTCAACTGTGAAATACGGTTAGAAAAGCCACACAGAATCCCCAAAGGTAAACCAATTAATGAAGAAATGAAAAATGCTGTAAAAACCAATTTAATACTGTGCCAAAGGCTTTGATGAAACCAAGGTGCATTGTCTTGTAGCGGGGGCGTGGTAAAGGCTGTGACTAAAGCTGTTGCGACTGCATGGGGGGCAGGAAGATAAATCGGGTTGACCAATTTGCCTTGTGGAGGTTCTGCACCGGTATCGACCGCATTTTGTGCCTCAGCAAAGAAAACGCTTTTATCAACACGGCTTCCTTCCTGTAAAAAAGTCACATCCCCTGAATGAGTAATTTGAACTTGAGGATGCCAAATAAAGGGTAAATAACTTACTGCACACCAGATAAGAATTGGAATGAGGAAGGAACCTAAGCCGAATAGCAGCTTATGCTTTGGACTGAGCTCTCTAGCAACATAACTCATATTAATTTTGCCCCAATATTACTTTTTTTGTAAAACGTAATATTGTTAAGCAAAATAGATGCCAGAACTTTGCTTCAATTGATCGCTAGTTAAAATTTATGCTGAACCAATTATTGAAGTTTCGCTGTCGTCAAAAATCAGATCTTATTCGACAGTTAATTTTTGGATCTTAAGCAGATCGTCCTTATATTCTGAAATTTTTTGCTTTGCTAGATAGCGAGAAGAAAACCGAATACAACATTTAAAATAACAAAGTTATAGCTTGGCTTTTTAGTGAGAATTTTTTTTGATAAGTAGATAATTTAGAATTATTTATTATTGGTGGGGAAATTATATGAACTGGATATGATCAATATTGCAGGAAACTAAATAGCCACTGATTTTATCGCCAGTGTATATCTTGAGATAGCGCAATCGTTTTAGAACCTGCCTCATACTTGAGCTTTACCGAATACGCTCCTTGTGAAAAAACGTGCCAGTGATGGTAAAGAACGGTTGCAGCAACAAGGAAATTTGGCAGGTTTAGTGGTTTAAACCCGATAATAGTGCCCGTAAACAAGCGCACAATCGCGGGCTTTTTTAAATTTGAATTAGACATCGCATAAAGAACAATTGATGCCGCGGCAATTATGTAAAACGGAACTGCGTGCGCTGTTTTTACTGGTTCCAGGTCCTTCGACCAATGGGCCTGCCAGCTGTTCGGCACCGGAACCTGGGCGCCATTTTGTTTTCATATTGATTTTCTGATGACCAGTAATCATCGGTTTTGCCAAGGTTTGTTGCTGACAATAGTTGCATTCAATCGTGTCTGTTGAAATGCGAGCAATAGGTACACGCTGTTCAAAAATTCCCTCGCAATGTTCACAGCGGAAATCGTATAACGGCATTTCTGTACTCCTGTACCTCATAGTTTCAAAAAAGCCGAGTAGCCGAAGGTTTTTGGGTTGATGACTACTCGGTGCGAAGCCTGTTTCAGGACAACTTAAAAATTAACGTCTGCGCCCCCAGAACTTGTCATCATTCAGTGCACCTTTTGGCAAGATATCCTGTTCAAAAATAGAGGTCGGCAAAGACACCGTACATGCACAGTTGGGAATATCGACGATACCCCCAATACGGCCTTCCACAGGTGCAGCGGTCAATAACATATAAGCCTGTGAACCGGTGAAGCCGAAGTTTTCCAGGTATTTAATGGCTTTTAAGCAGGCTTGACGATACGCTACAGTGGCATCGAGGTAATAGTTCACGTCATTTTCAACGCTGATGCCTTCGAAAGTCAGCCATTGATCATAGTTGGGTTTGACATTACTGGGTACAAAGATTGGCGAGTCGATGTTGTATTTCGCCATACCGCCTTTAATCAAATCGAAACCAACACGGGTTACACCATCCATCTCGATCGCGCCACAGAAACCGATTTCGCCATCGCCTTGTGAAAAGTGCAGGTCACCCATCGAGAAGCCAGCGCCTTTTTGATAAACCGGGAAGTAGATACGGCTGCCTGCTGCAAGGTCTTTAATATCGGTATTACCGCCATGTTCACGGGGTGGAACGGTACGTGCAGCTTCAGCCGCCATTCGGTCAAATTCAGAACCTGTGACACCGCGAAGGACTGCGGTACGTGGGTCTGGCGGATTGGCTTGACCTTTTGGTACCAGCAATGCTTCACGGCGATTCCATTCTTTGAGCAGGTCATGGGATGGCAAAGTTCCCATCAAGCCTGGATGTTTTAAACCTGCGATACGCACGCCCGGAATGTGACGTGAGGTGGCAAATAAACCTTTTAAGTCCCAAATTGCTTTGTCGGCTTCAGGGAAATAATCCGCCAGGAAGCCACCCCCATTTTCTTTGGCAAATACGCCTGAAAAGCCGACGTCAGAAATGGGCTGGATGTCGAGCAGGTCAATCACCAGCAAGTCGCCCGGTTCTGCGCCTTCGACGTAGAAAGGACCGGTAAGTGGATGGGCACGTGTTAAATCGACATTTTTAACATCAGAAATATCATCGGTATCTTTAATCTGGGCATCCAGAAAGTCCAAACTTTCAATCAGGATTTCTTCGCCCGGTTTAACCGAGGTTAAAAATGGCAGGTCTGGATGCCAGCGGTTATGTCCAATCTCCGCTTGCTCTGCTAAAGGTACCCCAGGTTTAATTTTGATATGTTGCATGTTTTCATCCCCTATGTGAGGTCAAATAAAGCTAGTTCTTAGTGTGTCCGTCCAGGGTCTCATCCATGACATGTGGATCTGTAATGGGGGGCTCAGAGAGCAGGGAACGAACATTTATGCCCTGAGCGTCATAATCAATGATGATATGACTGGCTTCAGGATGTTGAATCAAAAACTTTGCGAGCTTTGGCTCGACGACTACACGAAAACGGCGACCTAGACCCCGTGCACCAAAACGTACATCATGACCAGTCGATAAAAAGGCATTGGCAGATGCGGTCAGTTCCACCTTGCGGCTTTGCTTACGCAGGCGTTGATTGAGCTTGTCAACTTCCAGATCGACCAATGTGCCGGCAAAATCAGCCTCGACTGCTTGGTAATGCAGGATCCGTTCAATACGGTTTAAAAATTCTGGATCAAATTTTTTGTGCAGGGCTTGGTTGGTAATTTCACTGTCATCCAGTTTGCTGAAGCGTGCCAGTTTTCGCAGGAGCTTAGGTAACTTGGACAACTGTTTTAGGCGTGCTTGAGCCTCTTTGGCACCGACATTACTGGTCATGAAAATCATGCAGTTTTTAAAGTCCAACACTTTGGTGCCCGCAGTGAGCTTTAATGTGCCGGTTTCCAAAACATTTAAAAGCCCACGAATCACTTCGGTGCTGGCTTTTTCAATTTCATCAAACAGTACAATGCCGGGTTTAGAGAAACTGCCTTGAATTTGTGCTTCGTCAAAGAGGGTATTGCCCTCTTTGGAACCGACATAACCTGGCGGTGCACCGGTCAGAGCCGCGGCATAGTGCTCCTGAGCCAAGGTATTCATATCAATACGGCAAAAGGCATCGGGTTTACCGTGAATCGCTTCAGCAATTAATCGTACGGTTTCAGTTTTACCTACACCGGTTGGCCCCAGCATCAAAGTCACTGAGAGGGGACGATTGGGTGAGTTAAAATCGGCTTTTACCGTGACCAGCATATTTTCGATTTCATCCAAGGCGTCGCTTTGTCCGATGATACGGTCACGCACATGCTGCATGACCAGATCGGGATCGAAACTAAAGCGAGAAGTACGCGCAATACGTTCTTTGCTTTGCATGTCGTAGCGTTGCTTTGCCAAGGTTTCCTGGTTGGCACTGATGCGATCGCTGGCAAATGTCATGTCGAGTACCTCCTAGGCTTGATTCATTAAGATGCTTCTTTTTCTAAGCCTTCATGCGGCAGATTGCCAATCGGGCATTCCGCCACACCAATGGTCGAGCGGGTAATTTTTTCCACATCTTCCTGTGCTTTTTGTGCATCCAGTACCCAAGTCTTGTAGAAGTCGAATGGGCAATCAGCAATCCCTTTATCGCCATCCCCATTGTTATAAACGCCGGTATAGCCGCGGTGTAACAGCTTGAATAAATGGTTTTGAGACTGGTCGTATTTACGTGCATCACGTATTTCATGCAGCGAGAGCTGTGCGTATTGGATGCCGTTTTCTTCGGTGCCACATTCGCCTAAGGTACGACCGTCAAAGCCAACCACCGCTGAATGACCGAAATAGGTGTAGACCCCATCAAAGCCTGTACAGTTGGCCACAGCCACATAGACGTTGTTCGCCCAGGCCATGCATTTCGCCATATTGATCTGCTGTTCTGCAGCCGGATACATATAGCCTTGGCAACGCACGACCAGCTCGGCTCCTTTCATGGCACAGTCACGCCAGATTTCAGGATAGTTGCCGTCATCACAGATGATCAGTGACATTTTGATGCCCTTGGGTCCTTCAGTCACATAGGTGGTATCGCCCGGACACCAGCCTTCAATTGGGCACCATGGAATGATTTTGCGGTACTTCTGAACGATTTCGCCTTGGTTATTGATTAAAATTAAGGTGTTATAAGGGACTTTATGCGGATGTTCTTCATGCTGTTCACCGGTAATCGAGAACACGCCCCAGACATTGGCTTCAATACACGCTTGAGAGAAAATGGCAGTTTCATCGCCCGGAATGGTGGCAGCCGTTGCCATCATTTCGTCATGGTCGTACATAATGCCCATGGTGCTGTATTCAGGAAAAACAATCAGGTCCATACCTGGAATACCCTGTTTGATCCCTTTCAACATTTCAGCAATTTTTTTTGCATTCTCAAGAACTTCAGCTTTGCTGTGTAAACGCGGGATTTTGTAGTTTACAACCGCAACACCCACTGTATCTGGACTGCTTGAGATATCACCGTGACGCATCTGCTTTCTCCAACTTGTTACATTTAAATCAAATCTATAGTTAGAGTGTCGCGTGAAATACAGATTTGAAAAATACGTTGAATTGCGTATATGGATGCGTATGGTTGCTGAATTTTTATACTTGAATAGTTCAATAAAATGAAAGCGATTTAGCTTGGAAAATTAAAAGATCTTACTGTTAGAAATCCCCCGACAAGTCGAGGGAAAGTGGAGAATGTGGAGAGCCAAATGAAACGAATAATACTAAACCGATAGATATTTGCTAATTGTGGTTTCATCGACATTCGAACGGATATCTTCATAAGCGAAGCGACCTTTATCAATCACCAGGAAACGATCCGCCATCGCCATGGTAAAACTCAAGACCTGTTCAGAAACCACAATGGTCAGATCGCGTTGATCTCGGATCTCTTTCAAGGTCTTGGCGATGTCTTTAATGATTGACGGCTGAATCCCTTCCGTCGGTTCATCCAGTAACAGCACTTTGGGATTGGTTGCCAATGCGCGGGCAATCGCAAGCTGCTGCTGTTGACCACCCGACAAGTTACCGCCTTTACGTTTACGCATATCCCACAGTACAGGAAACAGTTCATACAGATCATCAGGCACTTTGCCATGCGCAGAAGCGGGTAGACCGGTTTGAATATTTTCCAGTACCGACATGGTCGAGAAAATCATCCGGCCTTGCGGGACATAGGCCACGCCATTTTCCACACGTTGATAAGGATCAAGTTTTTCCAGGTTTTTACCATCGAGCTTGATTTCACCTTGGGTATTTTTAATATCGCCAATCAGGGTTTTAAACAGCGTGGTTTTACCCATGCCGTTACGGCCCATGATGGCTACGATTTCTTTGGGTTGGATTTTCAGTTCAATGTCATGAATGACCTGACTTTGTTTATAACCTGAACACAAAGAATTGATTTCGAATAATCCGCTCATACCGCTCTCCTTAGTGTCCGAGATAAACTTCAATGACTTTTGGATCATTTTGGACATCATCCATTTTGCCTGCGGCCAGGATTTTACCTTGGTGCAGCACGGTGACTTTGTCCGCAATGGTTTTCACGAATTCCATATCATGTTCAATGACCAGCACTGAACGTCCTTGACTGATTTTTTTCAGCAGCTGTGCGGTTTGCTCACGCTCTGAAACACTCATGCCAGCTACCGGTTCATCCAGCATCAATAGCTCCGGGTCTTGCATCAGTAACATGCCAATTTCGAGCCACTGTTTTTGACCATGAGACAGGAGTCCTGCAGGTGTCTCAAGCAGATCAGTCAGGAAAATCATTGCCGCCACTTCGTCAATCCGGTCGCTCACATCTTGGGTCCGTTTAAAGAACAGCGCACCAAACACATTGCGTCCACGGGGGAAGGACATTTCCAGGTTGTCATACACCGACAGGTTTTCGTAAATGTTCGGATTCTGGAATTTACGTCCAACCCCTTTACGTACAATGTCGAACTCTTTGAGTTTGGTCAGTTCAATATCATTGAATTTGATCGTGCCTGAGGTTGCTTTGGTTTTACCGCAAATCAGGTCTAATACGGTGGTTTTCCCCGCACCATTTGGGCCAATCACCACATGCACTTCGTTTTTGTCCAAGTAAAAATTCAGCTCACTGACGGCTTTAAAGCCGTCAAACGAAACCGTTAAATCTTCAATCACCAGTACAGGCTTGCTCATTTCCACGCCGACTTTGCTCATTTGACACCTCCTTCGACCACAGGCGTTTTGATTTCTTCAGGATCGCTGGTAGGTGGGGGAGTTGTTCCATCCACCGCTTTGTTTTTGATGAATAAGGAGCGTACATATTTTTGGTAAACCCCTGCTAAACCATCTGGAAGGAACATCACCACGAAGATGAACAGACCACCGAGCAAAAATAACCACAGTTCAGGGAAGGCTTCAGAGAAGTAGGTTTTACCCAAGTTCACCAGCACCGCACCGTAAACTGCACCGATGAGAGAGAGACGACCACCGACCGCAGCTAAAATTACCATTTCAATCGAAGGCACAATGCCGATAATGGTGGGTGACATAAAGCCGACTTGCAGGGTGAACATCGCACCACCGATAGACGATACCACTGCTGCAAAACAGAAGATGAAGACTTTGTACATCGCCACGTCATAGCCTGAGAAACGCACGCGTTCTTCTTTGTCACGCATCGCAGACAATAAACGACCGAGCTTGGAACTGAGGACAAAGCGGCTGATCATGATCATGGCAATCAGCAGTAAGGCATTAATGTAATACAGGACATATTTGGCTTCATCGGTACGGATGTCCCAGCCATGTAAGGTTTTCAGATCGGTAATGCCGTTAATACCGCCAGTGAAGCCTTGCTGACCAATAATCAGAATGGTCAAAATCGCCACAATCGCTTGCATGATGATGGAGAAATACACATCACCGACACGGCGTGTGAACATCGCAAAACCAATAATAAAGGCCAGTAAAATCGGAATAATAATGATGGCAAACAGAGTAAAGCCAAAGCTATGGAACGCTTCCCAAAGCATCGGTAGACTGGTGATTTGGTTCCAGTCCATAAAGTCCGGAATACCCGGCGTGGTTTGCGCTGCCGTACTTTGCATGTCCGAAGCTTCAAGCTTCAGGAACATCGCCATGCAGTAGCCACCGATGCCGAAGAAGATGCCTTGACCTAAACTTAAAATCCCGCCATGTCCCCAGCACAGCACCAAGCCGACTGCCACAAAAGCAAAAGTCAGATATTTACCCATCAGGTTTAAGCGGAACACATCTAGGAACATCGGCATGACAAGCAGGATCAGTACCGCCAGAATCGCCAGACCAATGGCCCCTTCTTTACCACCTAAAAAGACATTCATTAGATTTTTCATATTAATCTCTCCTGAATACCTATTTACGAACTTTAATAGAGAACAAACCTTGAGGACGCAGCATCAAGATGATGATCACGGTCGCCAAAGTAATCACTTTTGCGATAGAACCGGACAGGAAGAATTCGAGCAAGGACTGCGCTTGAGCAATACTGAATGCAGAGGCAATGGTACCCAGTAAGCTGGCTGCACCACCGAACACCACCACAAGGAAGGTATCGACAATATACAGTGAACCTGCGGTTGGGCCGGTAGAACCGATGGTGGTGAATGCTGCACCTGCAATGCCGGCCAGACCGCACCCTAGCGCAAAGGTCAAGCTATCCACACGTTTGGTATTGATACCGACAGCTCCACTCATAAAGCGGTTTTGGTTGGTGGCACGCAGTTGCAAGCCCCAGCGTGAACGGTAAATCAGGAAGTAAACAAAGGCCGTGACAGTTAAAGTCACACCGACTAAAAACAGACCATTAATGGGAATATCAATGGCTTCCGTCGGTTGATACGATCCCATCAGCCAATCTGGAAGGGTTGGGCTGACCTCTTTAGGACCGAACACAGAACGGAACAGCTGTTGCATGATCAGGCTCAAGCCCCAAGTGGCCAATAAGGTATCGAGTGGCCGTTGATAGAGCCGGCTAATCATCAGTCGCTCGACCATATAGCCAATAATGCCTGCGGTCAGGAATGCTGCCACAATGGCAATGATGAAATAGTAAGGCAGTAATTGAGGGAAGTAGCTTTCAGTCAGGGTGGAAATAAAAAATGTGGTATAAGCCCCAATGGTCAGGAACTCACCATGCGCCATGTTAATCACGCCCATTTGCCCAAAGATAATTGCAAGACCTAAGGCCATCAGTAACAGCACACAGAAAACTGATAGACCATTAAAGCCTTGCATGGCAAATATTGCACCGAATTCCGCAAATGAAATATCCATCGCATCATCCTCCAAGCTTTAAAAAATTGTGTGGAATAAAAAGATCAGGAGAATGACTTCCCCTGATCCTGTGGCTGTTAACTTAGTAACCTTTAGGGAATGGGTTTGGTTTAATCAGGCCTTTAGACTCATAAACCACTTTGAACTGACCATTTGGAAGCACTTGAGCAATACGTGATTTGCTCCATAAGTGATGGTTTGGATCGATTTTCACATAACCTTCTGGTGCGGTTTTAAGTTCAATGCCTGCAGATGCTTTTGCCACTTTCGCGACGTCGAAGCTACCGGCTTTTTCAACCGCTGCTTTCCATAACCATGGACCAAGATAAGCCGCTTGGGTCACATCACCCACCACTGCTTTAGGCCCGTATTTCGCTTTGAAGGCTTTTACAAATGTCACGTTATTCGGATTGTTCAAACTTTGGAAATATTTCATTGAAGAGTAGAAGCCCTTCATGTTCTCGCCGCCAATCCCGAGTAATTCATCTTCAGTCACAGAAAGGGTCAGTAGGGTTTGCTTGTCGCCGGTTACGCCAGCCGCTTTCATTTGTTTGTAGAAGGATACGTTTGAACCCCCCACCACCGCTGCGAAGATCGCATCCGGTTTTTTCAGCTTGGTTTTGTTAATTAAAGAACCAAATTGGGTATGACCCAGTGGATAGTATTCTTCACCCACGACTTTGCCTTTCAAGACTTTTTCAATATGGGTACGGGCAATTTTCATGGTGGTGCGTGGCCAGATGTAATCAGACCCGATTAAGTAGAAAGTCTTGGCTTTCTTCTCTTTTGCCAGCCAGTTCAAGGCTTCAAGCACCTGTTGGGTGGCTTCCTGACCGGTGTAAATCACATTCTTCGATTGCTCTAAACCTTCATAAAATGTTGGGTAGTAAAGTAACGAGTTATTTCGCTCAATAATCGGCAATACGGCTTTACGCGATGCCGATGTCCAGCAACCGAAGATAGCGGCAACTTTATCTTTTTCAGAAAGTTTACGGGCTTTCTCCGCAAAAGTAGGCCAGTCAGAAGCACCATCTTCCTGAATGATCTTGATCTGACGGCCCAGTACCCCGCCTTGTTTATTGATCTGTTCAATCGCCAAACGTTCTGCTTGAATGGAACCTGTTTCAGAGATGGCCATCGTACCTGTTGCGGAGTGAAGCTGACCCACGTATACGAATTTGTCATCCACTTTAAGTTTGGTGGTATTCACTTTTGCGGTTGCTGGAACACTTGCATTGGTCATCATCGGTGCAAGTAAAAATGGTACTGCAAGTAAACCTGCCAGTAATCCAGAGGTTTTCACTTTTGCTTTGAAAGTCATGCTTTTTCCCCTAATCGAAGTCGTTTGAGTTCTTACGCTTGCTAATGGCTGTGCGCTTGGTATGAACCAAGACTAAGACGAGTTAAAAAATGAACATATACGTCACTTTACGTATATCGCTGCGTACAGTTTGATTTTTAGAGAGTATTAGGCTGGGCATAGTTTTTGCTTTTAAGAGCAGATGTTTATAAATGTTTGACTGTCATGGATCCATCAGCCAATCCCAGCCCAGCACCGCAACGCGTGATTCCGACTCGCCGCAAATACAATACGTGGGTCGTTGATGAAAGTATTGAAGATTACGCATTGCGTTATGCCCCCAAGTCTGTTCGCAAATGGTCGTTGTGGACAGTGACCAATACGGCGATTGCAGCGGTCAGTTTTTTGGCAATGGAAGCATTGGGTGCCACCATGTTGTGGCAGTACGGATTTAATAATGCCTTTTGGGCCTTGGTGGTGGTCGCAACGATCATTTTTCTGACCAGTTGGCCGATTGGATACTACGCCGCACGCTATAACGTCGATATTGACCTACTCACCCGTGGCGCTGGCTTTGGCTATATCGGTTCTTCGATCACTTCGGTGATTTATGCCAGCTTTACCTTTATTTTCTTTGCCTTTGAAGCCGCGATTATGGCATTGGCACTGGAGCTAGGTTTGGGCATTCCGCTCAGTATGGGATATCTGGTTTCGGCTGTGATTATTTTACCGTTGGTGGTGAAGGGCATTGGCTTCATCAATAAAGTGCAAGCGGTTACTCAACCCTTGTGGTTGTTTCTGCTTCTCTTGCCTTGGTGCTTTGTTTTGGTGAAGCATCCCAACTTGGCAGCAGAACTTGTACTGATTGAGGGTGCGAAAAGTGGCAGTTCCTCATTTAGTCTGGCATTTTTTGGTGCATCTTGTACGGTACTCTTTGCCTTGATTACCCAAATCGGGGAACAAGCCGATTATTTACGTTTTTTACCAGATAAAAAAAATATTAAATATAAATGGAATCTGGCGGTATTTTTAGGGGGACCCGCATGGATTTTGGCAGGGTTTTTAAAAATCTTCATGGGAATGCTGCTGATGGTATTGGCACTGAAATTTTTGGTGCCCAGCAGCGAACTCAGCAATCCCAATTATCTGTATTGGATGGCTTTTCAACAGGTCATTTCACATCCGGGAATCGCCTTATTCTTTACAGTTTTATTGGTCTGTGTGGCACAAATTAAAATTAATGTTACCAATGCCTATACAGGCTCACTGGCATGGTCGAATTTTTTTGCGCGTTTAACCCATAGTCATCCCGGACGTGTAGTGTGGCTGGTGTTTAATATTTTTATTGCCTTACTCCTGATGGAGTTGGGGGTGATTCATGCCGTAGAACGGGTTTTAGGACTATACAGTAATGTGGCTTTGGCATGGATCGGCGCGATTGTGGCAGACTTGGTGATCTGTAAACCGCTGGGTTTAAGTCCCAAAGGCATTGAGTTTAGGCGTGCCTATTTGTACGACATTAATCCTGTCGGTGTGGGCAGCTTATTTATAGCCTCCAGTCTGTCTTTACTGTGCTATTGGGGTATCTTTGGCGAAATTGCCAAATCTTTGGCAGGTTTTATTGCCCTGGGTTCATCGATGCTATGTGTACCCATCATTGCTTATTTGACCCAAGGCAAATACTACCTCGCACGTCAGGAACAACCGGTTTTAACCTGTATAGAAACGCAGACCTGTGTGGTATGTGAACACGATTATGAAGTCGCGGACATGGCAAGTTGTCCGGCATATAACAGTCAGATTTGCTCCTTGTGCTGTACTTTGGAGGCACGCTGTCATGATCTGTGTAAACCGCATGCACGCTGGTCATCTCAACTTCGTGTATTTGCTGCATGGTTCTTACCCAAAAATTGGGTTCAATACGTCAATACACGTTTAAGCCTGTATATATTATTACTCTTTGTGCTTGGTGTGGTATTGGCGGTGAGCCTCAGTTTGGTCTATCTGCAAGAACTTTCCAATACCGGGTATTCCTTCCAGCAGCACGATGCCTTACTGACCTTATTTATTAAAATTTATGCAGTATTGTTTTTATTACTCTGTGTTGCGGCTTGGTGGTTGGTGCTGAATGATGAAAGTCGTCGTCAGGCGCAGCTTGAAAGTAATACGCAAACCCAATTGCTGATAGATGAGATCGAAGCGCATAAAATTACCGATCGCCAGTTACAGGACGCGCGGATTCAAGCAGAAAAGGCCAATGAAGCGAAAAGCCGTTATGTGGTGGGGATTAGTCATGAGCTGCGTACCCCACTGAACAGTATTTTAGGCTATAGCCAGCTGCTTCAAAAACAAGAACACTTGTCTGAAAAAGGTGAAGCGGCACTTGGGGTGATTAGCCGTAGCGGTCAGCATCTCACTTCATTGATTGATGGTTTATTGGATCTTGCTCGAATTGAAACCGGAAAGATTTCTCTGGAAATGTCGAATATTAATTTTCCGAAATTTTTAAATCAAATCGTGCAGATGTTTGAACCGCAATTCTTGCAGCGTCAGCTCGATTTCCAGATGGAAATCAGCGACAAAATTCCACAATACGTCCGTATCGATAAGAAACGTCTGGAACAAGTTCTGATTAATATCCTGGGCAATGCCTTGAAGTTTACAATTGCGGGGCAGGTGAAATTTAAAGTCGATTATCGTTTTCAGACTGCTTATTTTGAGATTCATGATACCGGTTGTGGAATTGCGGAATCAGACCTTGAACGAATTTTTCAGCCCTTTGAGCGTGGACATAATGTGATTCAAGGCAGCTTTGCTGGCACCGGTCTGGGCTTGCCGATCGTTAAAATGCTGGTCGATATTCTGGGCGGGGAGCTGAAATTAAGTAGTCAGCTTCAACAGGGTTCAATTTTTAAAGTCAAACTCTTTTTGCCATCCAAGTCTTTGATTCATCCGATTGCCGATGTCGCATCGAATACGGTGGTCGGTTATACCGGACAGCGCCATAAAATTTTGGTGGTTGATAATGAAGTGACCGATCATGGTTTGGTCTTAAACTTCTTACAGCCTTTAGGGTTTATTTTGGAAGAAGCAGAATCAGGGCTGCAATGCTTAAGACAAGTACCGGTGTTCAATCCAGATTTAATTTTGATGGATTTGAGCATGCCGATGCTCGGTGGCTGGGAAACGGCAAAGTTATTGCGCAAAAACAAGATAACCAATGTCCCGATTATTATTATTTCAGCGGATGCCAATGAACGGATGCAAAACCCTGAAACAGATGTTTTAAATGAAGATTTTTTGGTGAAGCCAGTCGATTTAAATTTGCTTTTAAATAAAATCGGCGACAAATTGGGTTTGACCTGGATTCATCAGCATCAGGCCGATGAGCAGCCAGAAATCTATATTCCCCTACCAAACAGTGTTGATCAAAGAACAGATCCTATTCAAATTGAGCCCTCTCCATTTATCACACCGCTCAGTTTGCAAGAGGCATTGGCACAATTAGAACAACATCTCAGTATTGGCTATATTCGCGGTGCAAAAGAACAACTGGCGCAATGTATACAGGACTTTGGGCAATATCAGGATATCTGGCTACAGATAGAACTGGATCTACACCAGTTTGATTTCAAAAGATCAATTCAACGTCTGCATGACCATGCCGATGCATTGAAATAGGGTAAGGAGGGATGACCCATGTTAGAAAGCATATTAATTGTTGATGATATTCCTGAAAATTTAAGTTTGTTGCATGAGAGCTTGGACCAAGCCGCTTACCAAGTTCTGGTCGCAACCAATGGCTTTAGTGCAATCGAAATCGCGCATCGCTCTCAACCCGATATGATTTTACTGGATGGCAGTATGCCTGAAATGGATGGTTTTGAAACCTGTTTACAGCTTAAAGCCAGCCCGGTCACTGAACATATTCCTGTGATTTTTATGACCGGTTTGACCGAAACCGAGCACATTTTGAAAGGCTTTCAAGTGGGCGGGGTAGACTATGTCACCAAGCCTTTGAATATTGATGAAGTTCAAGCCCGAGTCAAAACCCATTTGTTGCAGGCACGTTTAATGCATCAGCAAAAACAGATGTTGGATGCAACAGGCAGTGCAATTTTATCGTTAAATTTGAAGGGTGAAATTATTTGGCAAACTCCGATAGTCCATGAACTGCTAAAAAACCATGAGGTGAACTTGGTGCATTTTCAAGCTAGTTTAAATGTCTGGCTGCAAGACTTGTTGAAACAGCCTCATCAGGCCCATTTGATATATGGTCAATATGGACATGATCATCAAAAACTGCAATTAAACTTACTCACCAAAATTGATGCTCAACATGTCTATAAACATGTCCTGGTTCAGCTGAAAGAGCAAAGTCAAATGCCCAGTGTAGAAGAAATCGCTCAGGCGTGCCCGAATTTAACCCCGCGTGAAGCTGAAGTGATGCATTGGGTAACTTTGGGCAAAACCAACCGTGATATTGCAGAGATCTTGCAACTCAGTCCTCGCACGGTGAATAAGCACTTGGAGCATGTGTTTGAAAAATTGTATGTGGAAACACGTACAGCGGCGGTATTACATGTGACTTCTGCATGTCAGAATCAGGCGGTTGTTTAAGAGTGAACCTCTGGTTCATCCTGCATGATTCCGGAATGATTTGCAGTTTTGTGACAACAGCTTTTATCTGACTCATTGTGGATAGGGACAGTCGGTTCAATACACCGCTCAAATGGACAGGTAAATCCCACCACTTCAGTTTGTATAACGAGATTATAAATTTGTCTAGGAGAGTGGTGGCAGTCCAGGGTAAATACTTATACGGCTCAGTTAGCGTTTGCATTATGTTGGGATGGATAGATTTACTCATTATTTTTTTAGAATAACGAGAATGATTGTAGAGGCTGTTGATATTTCATAAATGGCTTGCACTGTAAGCTAAAATTGAGCACGAGACGTATACGTCGCAAGGAATGAAACGAAGACAAGAGCGAGACTATTTTCAAGTTTCATAACGAAATCTGAGATAATTTTAGCTACAGCCCTCCGGGGCGAGCATATTTTTTGCCACTATATCTTTACGAAGTCATCATTTTGAATGACTAAATTTCTTACTTCGCGCCTCATCATTTCAGCTAAAAAATCTTGCGCCGTATATGGCTCACGTCGCAAAAATAGACGAAATGTCAACAAACCCTGATT
>JBLZXS010000178.1:5238-6920 GCA_050285325.1 Acinetobacter sp. | reverse complement strand
CTCAATACCTTTAATTGTGGCATAAGCCGTTTTCATAGACTTGAATCCCAACGTAGCCTTGATGATCCGTTTGAGCTTGCCATGATCACATTCAATCACGTTATTCTTGTATTTAATCTGTCGATGCTCCAGATCTTCAGGACACTTTCCTTCCTGTTTTAGTCGCGACAAAGCACGGCCATAGGTATGAGCCTTATCAGTGTTTATGACTCGTGGAATCTGCCATTTTTTGACATGATTCAAAATCTTACCAAGAAAACAATAAGCTGAATGGGTATTTCGTCTAGCAGAAAGATAGAAATCAAGAGTATGGCCACGTTGGTCAACTGCACGGTATAGATATGCCCATTTGCCATTCACTTTTACGTAAGTTTCATCCAGATGCCATAAATGTCGATCTGTAGGATTACGCCAATACCAACGTAAACGTTTTTCCATTTCAGGAGCATAACGCTGAACCCAACGATAAATCGTGGTGTGATCGACATTTACTCCCCGTTCAGCGAGCATTTCCTGAAGTTCACGATAGCTGATGCCATATTTACAGTACCAACGGACGGCCCAAAGAATGATTTCGCCCTGAAAATGACGACCATGGAAAGCATTCATCTGCTGATCCTTTAGCTAAAAGAGTATTTAGCTTACCATCAGCAGCTATTTGCAACAGTGCCTCTAAGCCTGATTAAAGTTTTTATTATTGTTTATGAGACTAAAAATATCAGTCATGCTGCTGAACGCCTCAATTTAAGCCAACCTTCTGTGACCTATAATCTGAATCGTTTACGTAAATTTTTAAATGATCCTTTATTCGAACGAGATAAGTTTGGGGTCAAGCCGACCAAGCTGGCTCAGAGTTTATATCCAAGTTTTAGCCAGTCAATAACTGAAATTGAAATGGCGATTACTGCCTCACAAAATTTTAATCCCAAAACGTCCACCCGAATATTTCGTTTAGGGTTATCCGATCTCGGCGAAATATGTTTACTGCCTTCACTGATTCAATACCTTTCTCAAGAAGCACCGTTTATCAAGATTGAAATAGAAGAAATACAATCCAGTAAAGTAGAAGAATGGCTTGTTGATGGTTTTTTGGATGTTGCAGTGTTTAATAGCAGCTATACCGTCATGCCTAAAATCGAATCACGTAACGTATTTGAAGAACGTTATATGTGTATTGTGCATAAACAGCATCCACGGATACAGCAACAGCTCAGTCTAGAACAGTATTTACAGGAAAAACATGCTGCCATTAAATCCTCTACCGGGCACATTGAAATTGATCAAAGGCTCAAAGAGCTCGGTTTAAAAAGAAATATTATGCTTGAGCTTCCGCATTTTAGCGTTTTACAAGATGTGGTGAGCAGTTCTGAACTATTGGTTACCTTGCCTTCACGCGCAGCGAAAGTATATGAACGTAATAGTGATGTAAATATTTTTGAATTACCTTTTGCGGTTAAACCCTTTAATGTCAGTGTCAATTGGTATAATCATCATGATGATCTGGAGGCACGCTCTTGGTTTATCCAAACCTTACAAAACATTTTTCGCTGTTTGTAGAGTGATTTGAAATTAAAGCTTAAAAGAACAAAGGCTTTCTTATATCTTCGATCTGTCCAGTACAGCATTCGCAGCCCATTAAATAAAAGATTTGCTTTTATCTTAATCTCTCCAGTGCTTCGTCG
>JBLZXS010000178.1:0-5228 GCA_050285325.1 Acinetobacter sp. | reverse complement strand
AATCCCATGATTTTCGACAGCAATAAAATCCACTCTGTTTATATCCACAGGTATTGATCATTTTTTAATCAAATTAAGGCTTTTTTCAATATTTACGGCACTTTCAGGGCAAAAATTATCCCCAATTTCTGCGGATAAAAATGGGGATGTTTTATTTCCAATTAGTCATGAGCTATTTTTAATATCTTGAATATTTGGTCAGGTGAACGACCTCATGTACGGTAGAAGATAGGAAATCAAAGAAGAGTAGAAACCATTCTGGTTAAAAACTTCAGATTCTTTTCAACTTCATAACAAATTGGTAAGGTACGACCAATCAATTGATAAAAGTGTTTTTTGAGCTGATTTTTATAATTTCAGCTTATATACATGACTAAAAGTAGAAATATCACCAAAAAATAATATAAAACAAGAGACAAGAAGATATTTTTAATTTATTACTTTAAAGGTAAAACTCACTGCTTTTATCAAGCAGGCTTAAAAAATTTGTTCTATAAAAGAGCCGAAGTCAGAAGCTTGATGCTTGAATGGTCAATTTGAAAATTTGATAAAAATGTCTATGTCGTTCAAGGCGGTTTGATGTGTTGCAGATAACCCATCCTGTGTTTGATGATGCTGAGATCGCTATACGGTCTACCCTTATCTTACGACAGCTCTAAATTTACACAAGATAGTTGTAATGTAAGCCTAAACTACGAATTTGCTATAAAAATTAAGTTATAAATGCGTCTAAAATGTCTATAACCAAGGAAGACAGCATTTTAAATGAAAAACATTTGTGATGATCCGGATACTTACCGTATCTTTAACCTCATTGGTGAGTATACGGAACTCAGACTTATTTTAACCGCTATTAGCGATTGGCTTGAAACCCGGCTTCCAGATGCACTGGTTACAATCATGCTGTACTCCGAACAGGAGCAGACTTTAAATCTTATAAGTGGTAAACAGCACTTCTCAGATGAATATTCCAAAGCCATTAAAGATTTAAAAATTGGCCCAGACCGCGGGACTTGCGGAGCAGCTGCCTTCCTGCGTAAGTTGGTGATTAGTCCTAACTTAATGAATGATCCAAACTGGGCATCTCAGCGTGCTTTAATTGATACAGAAAAGCTTTCTAGCTGTTGGTCTAGTCCTATTATTAATGCATCAAATATTTTGTACGGAACTTTTGCCACTTATTATCGAACCCCCCATATACCCACTGAACAAGATATCCAGCTTTTGCAACAAGCAGCGACATTAGTTGCATTAGCGATTGAACTTGATAATGAACGCCAGCAAAGACTCGCTCTCAATGAAAAATACAGTTCTTTTTACACTTATCATCCGGATGTTATTTTTGAACTGGATCTGCAGGGCCATGTTTTAAATACTAATCTTGCCTGTCATGAAATTACGGGTTTTTCTATCGCTCAAATCCAAAACCAGCATTATTCCGCGTTTATACCTCCTGAATATCAACAACGGGCCAACGCATCATTTGAAGAGGCATTACAAGGAAAAGCCCAATATTATGAGCTTCCGATCTATCATGCTTCAGGGGACATTCTGTGGTTTGATTTAACTAATTTACCCATTATCCAAAATCATAAAGTAACCGGTGTATTTGGGATTGCACGTGACATTACTTTGCGTCGCAAAAATCAGGAAAATTTGCGCCTCTTAAAACGAGGCGTAGATGCCAGTCCAAATGGCATTTTTATTACTGATGCGAGTGAAGAGATATTAATCGTTTCGGTTAATCCGGCTTTTCTTAAACTGACCGGATATACAGAACAAGAAGTCATCGGGCAAAGCTGTATCATCTTGCAGGGTCCAGATACGGATCTTGCTCAGATGGCCCTACTTAGACAAGCAGTAAAACAACAAAAAGAAGTTCAGGTGACTTTAAAGAGTTATGGTAAAGAGGGTAACTGGTTCTGGAACCGTTTAACACTTGGCCCCATTTTTGATCAAAACGGTGCTTGCACTCATTTTCTTGGTATTCAGGAAGATATTACCGAACAACGTCGTCATGAAGAATATCTTCAACACCAGCACAGTCATGATCATTTAACCGGTTTGCCGAATCAAAATGCTTTTAAAAACTTTTTAGATCAAGTTTTTCAAGTCCAGCACAATCGTTCTCAGCCCTTAACCTTGTTTTACATTGACCTCGATGACTTTAAAAATATGAATGACAGTTTGGGACATGAGGTAGGTGACCAAATTCTTAAAGATGTCGCTGAACGTCTAAAAAACTGCTTGAAAGAAGGGGATTTTCTCAGCCGTTTTGCCGAAGATGAATTTGCCTTATTGATGAAAGGTTCCCGTGATAAACAAAGAAGCATTGCATTAGCGGAAAAAATTCTTGATCTTTTGTCGCAACTTTTTCAGGTGGATCATCACAAAATACAGTTAAGTGCCAGTATTGGAATTGTGGCAGACAATAATTCTGTACATCGCTCTTCAGAACTTTTATCGCAATCTGTTCTGGCAATGCAGGAAGCCAAAAGACAAGGCCGCAATACTTGGCAGTGGTTTGAAAAAGCCAACATGAGAATTGTGCCGAAAATAGACTATGCCGATTTGCGTTTAGAACTGATGGAAGCGATTAAGCAAAGACAATTCACTCTGTTCTATCAACCCTTAATAAACTGTGCAACGGGTGAAATCAAAGGAGTAGAGGCCCTTATTCGTTGGTATCATCCACAGCGCGGCTTGATTTTTCCTGATGTTTTCATCCCTTTAGCTGAGAAAACAGGACAAATTGTAGGTATTGGTCAGTGGGTATTAGAAAAAGCCTGTTTAGATATGGCGGAATGGAACAAGCAACATAACCGTGATTTAACGGTATCAGTGAATATTTCACCCCTACAGTTCCGAAGAACTGGCTTTTTACAAGCTCTTGAACAGGTCTTAAAAATAAGTCAAATGCCTCCTGAATTATTAAAAATTGAAATTACCGAAGGGGTAATCATTAACGGGGCAGATAAAACCATAGACATTTTGAAATCGGTACGTGCTTTAGGGGTACAAGTGTCTATTGATGACTTCGGTACGGGATATTCGAGTTTAAGTTATCTGCGTCGTTTACCGATAAATCAAATTAAGTTAGACCGTAGTTTTATTGAACAGCTTACGCAAAATGATCAAGATTCTGCTATTGTTCAGTCAATTATCCATCTTGCCCATCAGCTCAATTTAGAAGTGGTAGCTGAAGGAGTCGAAACCTTAAATCAAGTCAGTATGCTTTACGAGCAAGGATGTGATCTACTTCAAGGTTATTTCTATGCACGACCTGCACCATTGATTGAACTGAAGCCCCTCTACTTATCAATAGAAAATTACATAATTTTGCAGTAGGCAAATAATGTAATCGTAGAAGCTAATTTTTATTGAGAGAAAATTATGCCACGTATCCTTGTAGTTGAAGACTCACCGACAGGAATGTTTTATTTTAAAACTATTTTAATCAGACATGGCTTCGAGGTTCTGGAAGCGGTGAATGGTGTTGAGGCTATTACAATGGCACAGGCAGAGTTACCAGATCTTATCTTAATGGATGTAGTGATGCCTAAAGTAAATGGTTTCCAAGCGACACGTCAAATTACACGTAATGAAACCACAAAGCATATTCCCATTGTGATTATTAGTACCAAGGATCAAGAGATCGACCGAGTTTGGGGGATACGTCAAGGTGCATGTGATTATTTGACTAAACCTGTAGGCGAACAACAATTAATCGATGTAGTGAACAGTTATCTTAAGACAAGATAGGATCTCAATGTCAGCTCTACGGATAATGCAATGGGAGACTGAACTTTGCATTCTTAAAATAATCGTCGGATCTGGCATTTAGATGGTTGTAAGAGCTGAAAGGCTTGGCACTGTTGCAAATAGGCTGACATGATAAGCTAAATATCTTATTTATTTCGAGATACAGCAGATGAATCCCTTCCACGGTCGGCACTTTCAAGGTGAAATCATTCTTGGTTATTTGCAACAGTGCCTTTATACGTGACGCTAAAAAGCTAGTTGTTTTAGATTAATGGGCTAAGTTTCTGAAAATAAGTTTAAGGTTTTCTAACATTTTTCCAATTTGTAGTGGTGTTAAACCTTCAAAAGATTGACCTAAAACAATGTGGCTCAAATCATTAATCCTTTGCGCCATTTGCTCTCCTTTATCTGTTAATACAACCCGCGTAATTCGGCCATCATCTTCACAACAATAGGTATTAACTAACCCTTCATCTTTTAAACGATAAACAATTTTCGTGGTGGTCGACATTTTACAAATTATCATTTCAGATAGCTTAGAGATACTCGCTTGGGGGGTAGCTTTTAAAGCCTGTAAAATACGACGACGAGAATTATCTAAACCATATTTTTTTAATGCCTGATCCAAGTTGTGCACATATTGATTATGTACTTGAGTGATCCAGTAATATGGGGAATTATCTATATTAAAATCGGCTGCTGCAGAATTTTTTTTGTACTTTTTCGACATGAATTAAAATCTCTAACATATTGATTAGATTGAATTTTTTTTAAAATTAATTCTACTTGATAACTTCTTGTTTTAGCAAGACATATTAAATTATTTTTATTGCTTATTCAGATATCAAGTTTCTTGTAGGGTTCTAACAGCTTAATTTGGCATAAGAGATTTATGTCAAATAAAAGCCTTATAGTCTCTCCCAAAACTATAAGGCTTAGCGGCTGTAAGTTTCCTCTTTACTATTGTTGTATTACGACTATTGCCCACTTTCCTTGTTGGATTTTTTGTATGAAAAATGATCTCAAAAATAGGGAGAAAATGATATACGGCAATAGTCTAATGTTTAAAAAACACCCTCTTAATTTTATACAAAGGTCTATAAATAATAGGTTTTATATAACAAAGCCTATTAATCCTAGAATACTTGCCGTGCTGTCTAATTATCCTAGTCTAAATAAAAAAACCCCAACATCCTGTCGGGGTTTTTCGTATTGTTTTCGTGCGCTGTTATTACCCTCTGGTCCTTGTGCAATAACTTATAATTTTTGTTTTATGTTATGGAACTTCCTGTTCCTGATAAGTTCATCATAGGAAAGTTTCAGTATTCCGGATAGCAGCAAAGGGCCGAGATTGATGTGAGCTAATGCGTACAAGATCGGCTAAAAACTGTCCCCTTTTTATCCGCAGAAATTGGGGATATTTTTGGCCCTGGGAAGACCGATAACATGGGGAAAATGTCGAAATT
>JBLZXS010000177.1:0-2313 GCA_050285325.1 Acinetobacter sp. | reverse complement strand
CAACATCATGACTCAAGCCAATACAGAACAACTGCTTGGCGAAGACGGTCATGTGACACACATTAAACTTAAAGATGGTACTGTTTTAGACACTGATCTAGTGGTTTTTGCTGTTGGGATTCGTCCGAATATGGCCTTGGCACAAAGTGCAGGCTTACGCTGTAACCGGGGTGTGATGGTGAATGACACCATGCAAACTTTTGACCCGAGTATTTATGCGGTGGGTGAATGTATTGAGCACCGTAATCAAACCTTCGGTCTGGTTGAACCACTTTGGGGCCAAGCCTTTATTTGTGCCTCACATCTGGCCGAACACGGCAGTTTAACTTTTAAAGCACCGACGGTTCCGACGCAGCTCAAGGTCAGTGGCTGTGATGTGTTTTCAGCAGGTAATTTTGAACCGCAGGATGATTATGAAGACATTATCTTGAATGATGAAAAACGTCAGATCTATAAACGCATTATTATTCAAGAAGATAAAGTCATTGGTGCAGTATTGTTCGGTGATACTGAAGATGGGGCCTGGTATGCAGAACTGATTTCTGACCAAACGCCAATCAGTAATATTCGTAACAAATTGCTCTTTGGTAAAGATTTTGCATTAAAAAAAGCAGGCTAATCAAATGAGTGGTGTTTATGCAATTTAAAATATTTGCACAGCCAAACTTTGCATTAATACCTAAAGAGTAATTGCGCAGGCATGATCTTACTTTTGAAAGATCAAAAGTAACAAAAATCTTTTGTTTCCCATACATTACGTCCTGTAATGATGGGAAACGGTGGCATCCATGCCACCTCGACAGAATACATGCTTACGTGAACTCTAAAGATTTAGATAGCTTGGAAAATAGAAGAAATTATTCAAGTGAATTTATTCGATAGAAAGGAGCATCCATGAATAGTATTCCCGTTATGGAACTGCATAGCTCCACAGAAATAAATACCAAAATCACCAATACCACCTGTCCCTATTGTGGGGTGGGGTGTGGCGTAACTGCGACTGTGCAGGACACGGCATTAGGTCAAGAAGTTGCGGTTACCGGGGATGTCAATCATCCTTCCAACTATGGAAAACTGTGCATTAAAGGCAGTAATTTGGCTGATACCATTGGCTTGGAAACACGTGTTCTCCATCCTATGCTCGGTCGCAAGCAACAGCGTGAAAAGAGCGACTGGAATACAGCAACGGATTTAATTGCCGAAAAATTTCAGCAATGTATTGATCAATATGGTCGAGACAGTATTGCCTTTTATGTCTCTGGGCAATTGCTGACTGAAGACTATTATGTGGTGAACAAGTTCGTCAAAGGTTACCTTGGTACAGCCAATATCGACACCAATTCACGACTTTGTATGTCATCTGCGGTTGCAGCACACAAGCGGGCTTTTGGTGAAGATATTGTTCCGGCGAGCTATGAAGATTTTGAACATACCGATATGGTAGTGCTGGTCGGTTCCAATACCGCTTGGTGTCATCCGGTGCTATATCAACGCATCATGAAAGCTAAAGAGCAACGTGATTTGTTTGTGGTGGTGATTGATCCGCGCTTTACCAGTACCTGTGAAGCAGCAGACTTACATTTGCCGATTTTACCGGGGCAGGATGTCGCATTATTTAACGGCTTATTACAATATCTGACGCAAAATGGTCATGCAGACCAGGATTTTATTGCTGCACATACGCAAGGTTTGGAACAGGCTTTGGCGCATAGCCAAACTGAATCATCTATTGAAGAGGTCGCAGTACGTACAGGTATTTCACTGGAAAAACTGCAAATTTTTTATGAGAAATTTGCCCAAACCGAAAAAGTGATGACCCTATTTTCCATGGGGGTGAATCAGTCTTCCCAAGGGGTGAATAAAGCCAATAGTATTACCAACTGTCATTTATTTACGGGGAAAATTGGCAAGCTGGGTGCTGCACCATTTTCCATGACCGGTCAACCTAATGCCATGGGTGGCCGTGAGGTGGGCGGTTTAGCCAACATGCTGGCAGCCCATCTTGAGCTGGAAAACGAAAGCCATCAACAACTGGTGCAAAACTTCTGGCAAAGTCCTTATATCGCCAAGCAGGCTGGCTTTAAGGCGGTTGATTTATTCCAGGCTGTAGAAAGTGGCAAAATTAAAGCCATCTGGATTATGGCCACCAATCCAGTGGTGAGCTTACCCGATGCTGATCAGGTCAAACGTGCTTTAGACAAGTGTGGATTTGTGGTGGTGTCCGACATTTGCCAAGACACCGACACCACACAATATGCCGACGTGCTTTTACCGGCTTTAGGTTGGGGAGAAAAAGATGGCACAGTCACCAAT
>JBLZXS010000176.1:0-7556 GCA_050285325.1 Acinetobacter sp. | reverse complement strand
AGTCACCCAGCGACCATGCCGCGCCGCCGGCTGCTGCATAATAGTCTTCAGCGGCCAGTACACCTGCATATGGCGTGAGATAATTATTCAAACCGAAGGTATAAGTCAGCTGTCCGAAATAAGGCTGATAGTCACTTGAACCGCTTCGGTATTGTCCTGCCGTCATTTGATACTGATTTTGACCAGCGCGAATCATATTCGGCACAGAAGCATAAGCCTGTGTATAGGTGCGGACAGAACCGTCACTTTCGATGATTTTAATTTCCAGATCACCGCTGTCGTTGGCGGCATATAAATCCTGAATTTCAAAATTACCTGGTGCAACATTCATGCTGTAAACCAAATAATTATTTTGCCGGATTTCCACCAACGCATTGCTACTCGCAGTACCGCGAATGACAGGTGCATAATTCTGCAAGCTCACAGGCAATTGTGCATCGTCACTGCTGAATTGCACGCCACGGAAATTAATGCTCTCAAAAACATTACTGCGGGTATTGGCATCCCCCAGTTCCAGGCGTGCCTTTAAAGGAATAATGTCACGCTCAAGCTTATTAATAACATTGTCCCACTGAGCTGACTGACCGCTGCTTTTTAAAAAACTGCTTTGATTGCGGTAACGCCATGCGCCCCAGTTAAGGCCGCTGTTCAGCAGCAAACTGCTGTTGCTGTATTCCTGCCCGGATTGCGCCTTGTACAGATTGGTATTTGCATTGTAGTTAAAAATCAAGGCATTAATACCTTGATCATAAAGTTTAGGCGAAATATAGCCGCGCACATTTTGGCGTAAAAAAACCTGCGGAATGGATATATTTAGGGTTTGCATACCCGCATCAAAACTCAGTTTTGCACCTGGCAAGAGCGTTAAGTCATAACATTTTGAAGCTGCTTGCGCTGCTATTTCCGCTGCAAATATGATTTGGTAATCTTCAATGAAGCTTGCATCAATGCAAGGAACCACTTCTTGATCTTTTTGATAAAATTCAATTTTTCTTTTATCTATGCGCTGATTGTTCAGATAAATACTGAAATCATAACTGCCAGGCAAAATCCGATAGCCTTTAGTGACGGCCTCAAAAACCACTTGATCCGTCATATCTTTTAAAAATGCGGTATTGAATTCGGGATCTTCTGCATGCGCATGCAACACTGCAAGGCTTAAACTCAGCAGAGAAAATTTTAAATAGCGCCGACTCACATGCTGCCGCAAATTAGACATTTATTTCAACATTGCTTATTTTAAAATTACTTCGGGCATTTCAGTATTGCCCCCATAGTCATTAATATAGGTAAATTGAAGGGTTTTGATAGTGCTCGGCACATTGTGCAATAACTCAATGCTTTGAAATGGCGGTGCCATATCCTGATGCATTTTGCTGATTGGCTTGCCATTTTTGCCCAGCGTTAAATCGCCGATTGTAATGAATAACGGGCTGTTATTTTTTAATTTCAACGTGCCATTTTCAACAGACCATTGCAGTTTTTTCACAGATTCAGGTAAATCTGTTGCTATTTGCTGCGGGCGATAAAATAATTTGATTTTAGAACGTACTGCCAGCTGTAAGGTATTTTCATTTTCAGGCTTGGGCGGAATTTCTTGAATGTTAATCCAGACTTGGCTTTCACGATCGCTCGGTAAACCGCTACCTGAATAGATAAAGCGTAAAACCGATTCTTTTTGAGATTCAATTTTCATGAGCGGTGGAGTAACAATAAAAGGAACTTTGGCAGAAGCCGTTTTATCCTCACCTGGTTCTAGCCAAGTTTGCACAATATAAGGCTTGGTTGAGTTATTTTTAAGTGACAGGGTTGCTGCTTTATTTTCACTGTTATAAATCACGCGACTTGCCATGGCTTGAACCGCAGCATAACTCGATGTAGCAAAAGACATGCTGGCTAAAACGAGAGCTAGAATAGAGGGGTTCAAGCGCATAACAGTTTCCTTAATTTTAATGCTTATTTTTGCTGCAAAGTAATACTTACAGTTGCATCTGCTTTACCTGCAACCACAGTCGCGCCGGTTGCTTGATAAAAAGCTTGTAAAGGTAGTGATCCAATTGCTGTCACTCCAGTCCCTGTCGCAGAAAACGCAGCATTTGAATCCTGACCAGCAGTGGTATTTAAGTTTACTAAATTTGTTGTATTACTTGTATTTGCAATTCCAATACCCACCCCAGTAGCCACTGAAGTTTTTAAAAGCTTCGCATTGGTTGGGTCTTGAGTACCAGAAAAATTCACTTGATAATTTCCTGCTGCACAATTTGCAACATCAATTGTAAAATTTTGAGGGGTAGATTTATCACCTGCCGCTTTAAACATAGAGGTAGGCCATTTACCTAAAACAATTTCGTTACTACTGCTATTATTAATTTTAATATCACATGCTGCATTCACAATTTCGCCGGTGAAATTAATCTGTCCCGCAGCAACTGCGTGAGAAGTCATAGTTAGAGCTGTAATTGTACCAAGTACTAAAGCGATTTGTGTTTTCATTTGCGTAACCTATTAGATATAAATAATTTTTTCAGCTTAATACGGATCTACAGAATATGCTCACAAACACAAATAATTTATAAAGTGTGATACATATCTCGTTTTTAATAATAACAGAAAAAAACTTTTTGCAAACATGTTTAATACAAGCGAGTTACATTACCCTGCTTTTTTTAGAAAAATTTAAGCATTATTTTTGGGGAATAAAAATTAAGTTAATGAAAAGAAATAAGAAAAATAAAATTAGAAAAATATAAAAATAAAATGACTTAAGAGTATAAAATTGATCACTAAAATATTATAAAAATGTCTATTTTATTGAAAAGTAAAGTTATTAATTTATTTATAGCTAATTTCTAAATTTGCATGAGGCAGATCTTTGATAGATTTAAGATTTACCGCATAAAAAGTCGTATTTATTCTTTCAAAATTTTTTATATTAGCTTTAACACTTTCTGAAAAGTTTGTTTGTGTATTTGTTTCAATCCCAAAAATCGAAAGATTTGTATTTAAAATTTCACATTTTTCTTCTTTAGAAGCACTCATCAAGTCACAAGTGTTCTCATAAATTTCACCTACAAATTGAAGGTGGGAGTTATTTTGAGCAAAAATAGTGGCAGAGCTAAAAGTGATGATAAAACTTAAAACTAATTGTTTATACATTTATTGCTCCCTCTTATATTTTCTTGTAATGCTATATTTTTATAACATACCTAAACACTCTATTTATGAGTTAAAACCCTCAAAAATATTAAAAGTGATACGGATGTCACACTATTTTCATTTTTTTAAATTTAACTGATTATTTATTATCCTATTTAAAAAAAATAAATATTACTAATTATTACAATCCCTTTTAACTATTCATCAAGTATTCTTAATTTTTTTATAAAATTATTAAAAATCAATATATTAGAAATTAAAATTTAAATATCCATATGAAATCAATAGTTTAAAAATTCCTTTTGAATAATATTCTTTAAAACTTTTTCTCTCTAACTTGATAAAATAATTTGCCCCATATAAAAGAGTGAGGTATTAACCCAATATCTTCATTATTTAAATAGAATATTTTCAAATCATGTTTAAAAAAATAAATAATCTATGATCTATATAAGAAAGTTGCATATTTAGTAATAAGATCTATTTTGTAAAAAATTATATAAACATTCAGATATTTTTAAATCGTACTCAACTAAGCAGCCAGCTAAATTTCTATAGTTGCTGTGCTTCGCTAGACAAGTTATTTAAAAGTGCGTATAACGCAGTTTTTGCTTATACAGGTCAAACACTTTGAAACTCATCTTGGCACCCATGGAAGGCTTAACTGACCCGATTATGCGAGATGTGCTCACATCCGTAGGGAGCTTTGACTGGTGTGTGACTGAGTTTATTCGTGTCACGGATTCCGTTCTGCCTGAACATATTTATCATAGCTACTGCCCTGAACTGTTAAACGAGGGCAAGACTGCTGCGGGTACACCCGTTCATGTTCAATTTCTGGGAAATAACCCGGAAATGCTGGCGGCCAATGCTATTCGCGCCGTGGAACTGGGTGCTCCTGCCATCGACATGAATTTTGGCTGTCCTGCAAAAACGGTTAACCGTCACCGTGGTGGTTCAGTCCTGCTGGATGAGCCTGAAGTGGTTCACATGCTGGTCAAAGCGGTGCGTGATGCGGTACCTGAGCATATACCGGTTTCAGCCAAAATGCGCTTGGGCTATATGGACAGAAACTTCACTTTAGAGAATGCCCATGCCATTGAAGATGCCGGTGCGGCCTGGGTCACTGTGCATGCACGGACCAAAGCGGAAGGTTATACTCCGCCGGCTTTCTGGGACCAACTGCAACCGATTCGAGAAGCATTGAACATCAATGTGATTGCCAATGGTGAAATCTGGACCAATGCAGATGCCAAGCAATGTCAATTAGAATCCGGCTGTGAAGATTTAATGATTGGCCGGGCTGCAGTAACTACCCCAGATATCACGCAATGTATCCGTCAAAATACAGATAAGCCTTTGATTACCTGGAATGAGCTGCTAGCCTTACAAATACGCTTCTTAAGTGGGCCTTATAAAAAAGAAATCAATATGGTAGGACGCTACAAACAATGGATTGGCATGATGTCCAAGCATTATCCGGAAGCAAAAGAACTCTGGAATGAAATCAAACGTATCAAGCAATTAAATGAAATTGTGGAAAAGCTTCATAAAACATCAAATTGATCTCATTGATATATCCTCATTTAAGCCGATTGCCGTCTATCTCAACCAAGGCTTAAATGAATGAATTAACAGTCAGCTATTGCCTTTACGTTCTTGTAAGTTTGCTACATGCAAGCGATCTGTTTTCCAGGACTTTTCCAATATCTCTTTCTCAATTCGCAATTGAATCCGCTTAAGTTTCATCGGAGGAATTACTACCTCGTTGAAACCTTTGACATATGCAGTCCAAGCCTTGCCTCTAAATACATTCACGGGCATTTCTGTTTTAAATTCACAGTCCGGCATAAATACAATCACGGAATGTAAATGTTCAGCACCAATAATATCTGCCAGCACCTGCTCTAAAACCTTTTGATGCTTATAGTTTTGATGCAGCGGATTTTGGAATTTATAGCTCTTTTTAAATATTTTCTGGGTCCACATTTTTTGACGTTCATTACCAAAAACCCAACCTTTATAGTTTTTGGTTTCAATAATAAACACGCCATATGGGCTTAATAAAATATGATCAATTTGTGTTGTTCCCGTTTGCTCATCCGGCAAAGTACAATTATTTAAGAGCACATATTCTTCAGTTAAATATTTTTTTGCGTGCACGCTAACAGCGAACTCTCCAAATTTCCCTTTTAGAAAAGGCTTAAAGATTTTGAATAATATGGCAATAATAAAAAATAAAGGTAACCACCAAAGTGTCGATATTAACTGTGCAAAAATTTGATCCAAAATATCCCCCTGATATTTAAATCATTTATTGATTATTTTTTATAATAGATCTCTTTCATAAATTAAAAAACAGTCAATATGAGATTTTTTAAATCAGCACGACCTCATTGGATTGATTTCATTTTAATGTGCTTATGTAGGCACTCGCTCTACTTTTGAAAGGTCAAAATGAGGGTTTCAAAATATATTTTAAGTCTGGAAGAAAAATGTATGGCATCCATACCATACTCATGAATCTCATACCGGTTAAAATCTATTTTTAATTTAGTATTACAAACAACTTTCAGTCATTGAAAAAATGATGGAAGAAAGAAATCTAATATTTTGTTAATTTTTTTCAAGTTTTAACAAAATATCTTTATTTTCCAGCCCACCGGCAAAGCCGACCAATTTACCATTTGCTCCGACCACACGATGGCACGGCGTGATAATCGAAATCGGATTTTTACCATTGGCTGCACCCACAGCACGAACCGCTTTCACATTACCCACTTGTTCAGCAATGTCACGATAACTGCGGGTTTCCCCAAATGGAATACTCAATAAAGCTTGCCAGACTTTTTTCTGAAATTCAGTACCTTCAAAATCTAAGGGCAAATCAAATTGCTGTCTTTTTCCTGCAAAATATTCAGTTAACTGTTTTTGGGTTTCTAACAAAACAGGATGATGAGTCTGTTCAATCAATTCAGCTAAACGAACCCGTTTAGGATTTTCATTTTCCCAAAGTACTGCCACCAAAGCCGTGTCATTAGCAACCAATTTTAGCTTGCCTACAGGAGAAGCCATTTCCATAAATGCCAGTTTCATTGTCTACTCCTGCAGGGTAATAAATGATCTGGATTTTATGATGACAGTTTCATCAAAACTAATCCAGAAATAATCAGGACTGCCGCCAACATACGCATTGCAGAGGCTGGCTCACCCAATATAAAGATTCCAACCAAGAACGAACCGACTGCGCCAATACCTGTCCAAATAGTATAGGCGGTACCGAGCGGCAAGGTTCGCATGGCATAAGCCAACAAGGCAAAACTCAAAACCATGAAAACCAAGGTGATAATACTGGGCGTTAAACGGGTGAAACCTTCTGAAAGTTTCATTGAATACGCCCATACAATTTCAAAAAGACCTGCTAAAACTAAAACCAGCCAAGCCATGACGACTATGCTCCATTTGATGAGAGTCAGGTCGTCCTGACGAATTGTCTTGGTATGCATATCCATGAGATTGCACCAAGGGAGGTCGTTCCTCCTTTAATGCATTATTATATAAATGATTGCTTTAAATTGGTGCAAATTTTACATTTTTCGACCAATTTATCGCGCTAAAAATACCCAAATAAAAATACGACTGGTACTTACCAATCGTATTTTTTTGATCACAATACTCATCTAAAATTTAAAACGAATACCTGCACCATATAACCATTCATTTTCAGAAGATGATGGTTGCTGCCAAGCTGTTTCTTCATTCCCCTTGTTATAGCCATATGCAACATCGACAAAAGGCATGACCTTTTTATTGATTTCATATCGCGTTTCCAGACCCAGTTGCGCGGTATTCAAACCCGACTTTTTGGCATAGTTTGAGTCATCACTGAAAATGACATTCAAATCCAGATAGGGTTTAAGAATCAGTTTCTGGGTCAATAGCAAATCACGCTCAGTTTCCAACGTAAATGACACTTGTTGATCCTGCCCCACAAATAAATAGGCATTGGTTTCAAAGAAATACGGCGCCAAGCCATGAACCCCAATGACGGCATCGACTTGATCCTGATCCACTTCACGATTCTGGTCATTCCGATAACGTAAACCAGCCTGCACATCCCAAAAATCGGCAACATTGCGACTGTACAATACTTTGGCATCGTACTCGGCTTGCTCTGATTCAGCATCATCGGCATGGACTTTAATAAAAATCTTGTTTTCATCTGTGCCGATGCGGGTTTCCAGTTCCGACTTTAAAACACCTTCGCCATCATCATTGCGCAGCCATTTACTTTCAACCGTGGTTTGCTGATAAATCTGGCCACCATGCTCTTTGATATGTGCAGCATGATCCACCTCATCTGAACTGGATTGCTCCTGCTGTAGCGGTTGCGTCGGTTT
>JBLZXS010000175.1:0-8690 GCA_050285325.1 Acinetobacter sp. | reverse complement strand
CATTGATCAATATTCAGGAAGCGATGCAACGTACTGAAGATTATTTGAAAGAAAATCAGAGTGATCTGGCTTCAAATCCATTGTAAGCTTTCTCGTGATCAGCAATGCCAGCCTATTCAGAAATGGGCTGGCATTTTTTTGAATCTTGATTTTTCTGCTGTCTTTATATGTTGCTACATGAAGAAAGCTTTGCACAGCGTCTATGACAACCGGTGAAAAACTGCGGGCTTAATCTAGATTTTCACCCGTCTTAATCCTGAACAGTCAATGTGGATAACATCAGTGATGATTGTAAACCGCATGTCCCTGTTCTTTCACCAGAGCAATTTTTTTGCCTTCCACTTTAGCCTGATCTAATTGACCGGCTTGAACCAATATTCTGGTTTTATCAATCTCTGCCACCAGTTGATCAAATAAAGCATCTGAAGGTGGTGCTTTTGCGTCGTGAGCTTTTAATTTTACTTTTTTTGCATCTAAAGCTGCAGCCTTCATATGATCCAGCGCTTTTAGCGCATCGCTTTGATTCTCTGCTTTGTTAAACATTTTAAAGTTTTTCGCAAGCGTGCTCATACTTTGCCCAAGCTCGCCGGCAAAACTCAGGCTGCTGAATGACAAAGCGACTGAAAGCATCCCTGTGGTTAAAGTTTTTTTAATCATGAAAATATCCTTTGAAAGTTGCATTTAAAAACTGTGATTATTCTTGATGCTGTTTAATTGTTGTTTAAATTTGAATTTTAAGCTTTAAACATAGTTTAACTTGCATAAAAAATGCAACGGATTCGCTGCATTTTTTATAACTTGCATACGCTTTTTTAAACCGCTTCTATTTCATGATGCAAGGCATCATGAATAGCTTCCACCAGCTGCTGCGCAATTTCCTGTTTAGAAGCTTTTTCCAGATCACGCTTCTGCATTTGATACTGTTCGGCAAAGAACACAATCATGGCATTTTCATCAGAGGCAAAGCCAATGTCAGGCCGTGATACATCATTACAGGCAATCATATCCAGTTTTTTTGCCACCAGTTTACCCGCTGCATACTCTTCGACATTGCGGGTTTCCGCTGCAAATCCGACCATAAATGGGCGTTTTTGTTGCTGGGCAATGGTCGCGACAATATCCGGGTTTTTAATTAAAGAAATGTTCAGCTCATCACCGGCTTTTTTAATTTTATGTTCCGCAACTTCAGCCACTCGGTAATCTGCGACCGCTGCTGTCGCAATAAATATATCGCAACCTTCATCCAGCATTTGCATGCTGATCTCCAGCATTTTTACCGCCGATGAAACATTAATTCGGCGTACACCATTTGGCGTATCCAGACTCACCGGGCCAGCAATCAGAGTTACTTTTGCACCTGCCGCATAACAGGCCGCAGCCAGAGCAAAACCCATTTTCCCGGTACTGTGGTTTGAAATATAACGCACCGGATCAATCGCTTCACGGGTCGGTCCTGCGGTAACCACCACATGTTTGCCGGCCAACATGCCAAATTTTTCAGCAATGGCACGTTGTGCTCTATGGAAATACTCAGTCACTTGTCGTGCCAAATCTTCCGGCTCGGGCATGCGTCCCAAACCGACATCACCGCAAGCTTGTGAACCGGCATCCGGCATAATCACATGTACACCATCTTCAACCAGGGTATTTAAATTACGCTGTGTGGCTTTGGCAGCCCACATTTGCTGATTCATGGCAGGAGCCACCCAAACCGGAGATTTGGTTGCCAGATATAAAGTACTTAACAGGTCATCTGCCAAACCTGCAGCAAATTTCGCTAAAGTGTCACAGCTTGCCGGCGCAACCAGCAATAAATCAGCCCAACGTGCCAATTCAATATGCCCCATGCCCGCTTCTGCTTCAGGGTTGAGTAATTCAGTATGTACCGGATTTCCCGACAAGGCCTGAAAGGTGAGCGGCGTAATAAATGCTTGCGCACCCTGGGTCATGACTACACGGACATTAAAGCCCGCATCTTTTAGGCGACGAACTAAAATGGCACTTTTATAGGCCGCGATACCACCAGTTACAGCTAAAACAATATTTTTATTGGGAATTACACTTAGGTCGAAGCTCACAAACAGGCTACCTTTGCTGTTGCAGTGGCGCTCACAATAGCATTAAATAAACTCAGACCCAAGGTAGCCCTTAGTTCTAATTACTCTCACTAAGAATAAAAAAGTCTAAAAAAATGAATTCATCGATTAAACATTGGCCAGAACAAGAACGTCCACGCGAAAGGCTGATTCAACAAGGTGCAAGCAGTTTGTCAGATGCCGAACTACTCGCGATCTTTTTACGTTCCGGTTCCAGACAACATTCCGCTGTTGAACTTTCCCGGCTGCTACTGCAGCATTTTGGCGGACTCAATCCAATTTTTGATGCCACCCTTCAGGATCTAGGCCAGTTTCATGGTATTGGCAACACCAAATATGCTCAGCTGATGGCGGTTAAAGAATTGGGACGGCGTTATATCGGCCAACATTTAAAACGGGAAAAAATTGAATTGAGCAACTCAAAAGCTTTATTGGATTTTTTGAAATTTGAATTATTGGGTGAAACCCAAGAAGTTTTTGCCGTGCTTTGCCTGGATGTCCATTTAAGAAAAATAAGCTTTAAAAAAATGTTTTATGGCTCAATAAATTCGTGTGAAATTTCGATTAATCAATTGCTGCGCCATGTCATTCATCAACATGCGAGTAGCATCGTGATTGCGCATAATCATCCCTTTGGTCTAGCCCTTCCTTCGCAAGCCGATATCGAATTAACCCAACATATTTCAACGGCCTGTGATTTATTGGAAATCCACCTGATTGACCATTGTATTATTTCCCCGGAAGGAAGTTATTCTTTTGCTGAACATGGACTTATTTAGCCCCAATAAAAATGTAACAAATATTGACAAAAGCCCTGCCAACATTGAAGATTCATAAAAATGTTGACGATACTAATAACATGATTGTGCGTGACCAACCTAGTATATTTAGGCTGCTATTTTCTTGGCGTGGAACCATTCTGCCCAAGGTTTTGCCACCTTTAGGCGTGGTCATGCTGATCTCTGCTGTTATCGGTGGATTATCTTATATCGGGTATTTTCATTTCCCAGAGTTACCGTTGGTGGGCTTTACCCTGATTGGGGTCGTGCTGTCCATTTTTCTGGGTTTTAAAAATACTGCCTGTTATGACCGCTGGTGGGAAGCGCGTAAACTTTGGGGCATGCTGATTGCCAATGCCCGGCATTTTGACCGTGACTGCCGTATGCTGAGCCAAGGCCGCCGTGAACGGGTGATCCAGCACGTGATTGTATTTGCCAATGTACTGCGTGACCGTCTACGTCATCAAACAGCGAATCCGATGGAATTGGTAGAAACCAGTGGCATGAGCCAGCACGCTTTAACCCAACTGTATCAACAAGCCAATGCACCGCAATACACTTTAAGCTTGATTCAATGGGAATTAATGCAGGCACTTAAAGAAGGTGAAATTTCCGATATTATTTATATGCAAATGAACCAGCACGTGGCTGAACTGAGTCTGGTTCAAACTGGTTGCGACCGGATTGCCACTACGCCTTTACCCTTTGCTTATTCGGTTTTGCTAAATCGTACCGTATATTTCTTCTGTTTTATGCTGCCGTTTAGCCTGGGTTCGACTTTAGGTTTGGCAACGCCCTTAATGGTCGGTATTTTGGCGTATACCTTTTTAGGCTTAGATGCCTTAAGTTCAGAAATTGAAGAACCGTTTGGTACACAAAGCAATGACTTACCTTTAGATTCAATGGTACGTACTATTGAGATTGAATTATTGGGAACTTTAGGTAAACCGACCCCACCGCCGATTCAGGCACAGGATCATAATTTACTTTAATTGATTACCTCTCCTTTACGAAGCTGTGCTTCTCATCTCCTTAAAGGAGAAGGTTGGGATGAAGGAATAACTAAACAAAACTCTCCCAAATCCCGACTTGCCCCTCTTTGAGTCTCGGAATATTACCCAATCGAATCCATGGCATATGATCACCATGAAAATCGCTGCCGACAGACACCTTTAAATTAAATTCCTCAATCATTCGATCGACCATCTGCCGGGTAGAGGCTGGCTCAATTGCGGGAGGAAGTTCTACCGCATCACCGCCAAACTGGGCAAAGATCTCAATCAAATAACGAATATTTGTCGCGGATAAATCATATTTGGTCGGATGTGCCAATATTGCATAGCCACCACTTTCATGAATAACCTGAATGGTTTCTTCTAAACCCAGGCCATCAAATTTCACATAGGCTTTTTTACCTTCTTTAATATATTTATCAAAGGCTTGTTGCGGACGATTGACAATCTTTTTTTCAACCAAAGTTTTGGCAATATGTGTTCTTGTAATTCGGTCTGCAATGCCATCTACCTTGGCAATGACATCGGCATAAATATCCTGACCCACCAACGGAATCAATAAATCACAAATTTGTTTGGCACGAACTGCGCGAATCTGTTTTTGTTGTTCTAGCACTCGCTGCAAAGGTTCTGGATTTTGCATATTTAAGGCAACGATATGCACACCATAACTTTTTTTAGTGGTGGGACGTGACCATTGACTGGAAATTTCTACACCTGAAATAATCTTCAATGGTAAATCCAAGGCAACTTTTTCAGCTAATTTTAAGCCATCCATTGTATCGTGGTCAGTCAGCGCAAGGGTATGAATACCTTTTTCGATGGCTGCATGCACAAGTTGTTCTGGAGACAAAGTTCCATCAGAAATATTACTGTGTGTATGTAAATCTACGCCTTGCATCACTTATACTATGTCATTTATTTGATCAGATTTAGATACTCTAACATGAAAGCACTTTTAGACTTTGTGCCACTCATTATTTTCTTTTATTTATATAAAACCGTCGACCCTAAAGATACCGAGCATCCGTTGCTGCAATTGATTGGTTCTGCAGGCGGTATAGATAACAATAATATTTTGGTTGCAACTTCAGGCCTGATTATTTCCATGCTTGTGGTATACGGTGCCTTGTTTATTATGCAGAAATTCCGTTTAGACAAGCAACAATGGATTGTGCTGTTTATGACGGTCATTTTTGGTGGCGTGACTTTAATGCTCAGCGATGATTTCTATATTCGTCTGAAAGCTGTCCTTTTAAATATTATCTTCGCAGCTGCATTCCTGCTTTCACCTTATTTTATGAAAGACAAGAAACCGCTGATTCAACGTTTATTTGGCCCAATCTTCAATTTAACTGAACAAGGCTGGAAAAATTTAAACTTTGCCTGGGCAGGAATGTTCATATTCATGTCCTGCTTACATATTTTCTTCGCTTTTTTATTTTTAGGTGGAAAATATTGGGGTGAATTCACTGCATTTGGTGACATGATTGTGATGTTTTCCTTTATCATTATTCAGTTTATTGTCTTGCGCAAATATTTTAAGTCGCCTGAAGAATAATTTAGGTCAACTGATCGAGAAAGAATATGCCTTTATTCGTCGTAAGCTGTACAGATAACGAAGGTACAGTAGAGAAACGTCTTGCCACACGTCCACAACATCTTGAACGTCTGCAACAGTTGAATGATCAAGGTCGTTTAATTGTGGCCGGTGCAATGCCTAAAGATCCGAGTAATCCTCAAGCAGGTTTTTATGGCAGTACCATTATTGTTGACTTTGAATCACGTGAAGCGCTTGATGCATGGTTACAAGATGAGCCTTTCTTAAAAGAAGGGGTATACAGCCATATTGATGTGAAACCTTTTAATAAAGCTTTCCCTCAAGGATAAAATCATGCGTGTTGTTGTTTCAAGCTTATTGGGTTTATCTTTTATCTGTTCTACGGCATGGGCGGTTGAAACTGTTCCTGCTGCGCCTACTACCCCTGCTGTAGCTCCTGCTGCTCAAGCAACGACTGCAACACCACCACCACAGACTTTACCTGCAAATAAACCCGCTACGCTTCCTGCGGGTGCTGCCAGCATGAATCCAAATGGTCTGCCCCAAGAAGCAAAGCCCTTGACGGCTGAACAACTGGCAAAGAATACAGCGTTGCAAGATGCCAAAGTCAAAGCTTTAGTCAAAGATCAGGAAACACGCTTGCAACAGTTGGAAAAAGCCAATCTGGAGGCGTTATCGCAGAATCAGGAACTACAGTTGAAAAACGATAGTCTAGGCGTTCAGGTACAGGTTTTACAAAGTGAACGTAGTGCGCAAATGTTTCTTTATGGCGCGGCAACTATCGCACTAGGGGTGTTGCTGGGTTTCCTGATTGCAAGTTATGTCTATACCAAACGTCGTCGTCAGTGGTAAAACATCTTTTTCTATTTTTGTTTTAAAGGCTGCTTAGGTTTTGTCTAGTGCAATTCAAACTGCTGATCTTGATTGGCAACGTGTTGATGGTATTGATATTCCAGTCTCTAAACAGTTTGGGGACATCTATTTTTCTAGAGACAATGGCTTACTCGAAGCTCAACATGTCTTTTTGAATGGCAATGACTTAGCCAGCCGTTTGGCAAAACTGCAAGATTTTGAATATTTTTGTATCGGCGAAACCGGTTTTGGTACTGCTTTAAATGCTTTAGCTTTATGGCAAATGTGGCAACAGCTTCGTCCAGATAATCGAAGCCATCTGCATTTAATCAGTGTAGAAAAATTCCCCCTCAGCAAAGCTGATTTTATTCGTGCCCTCAGTGTCTGGCCAGAACTGCAACCTTTGGCCGAGCAGCTGATTGAGCAATATCCATTGCCTATTGCCGGTTGTCACCGACTGAATTTTCCTGAAGATCGTTTTTCCATTGATTTATGGCTGGGCGATGCCAATGATGTTCTTCCAGTCATCGTCAAAACCAAAACAGTAGATGCGTGGTTTTTAGATGGGTTTTCACCTGCTTGTAATCCCGATCTCTGGCAAGAGCATATTTTAAGTCATATTGTCAGACTCTCCGGCTGTACAACCACCTTTGCCTCTTTTAGTGTCGCGGGTGTTTTAAAACGCGGTTTAAGTGATCACGGTATTACCGTTTCTCTTCCACCCGGTTTCAAGCATAAACGTCAGATGCTTAAAGCGGTTTGGAATCCCCCAGAAACGAAAGAACCTGAGAACGGCTCTTCAGCAACGCTAAGTCATTCACAACCTGCTGAATTAAATTCAACCCTTTTATTCAAACAACGTAAAATTGCGATTATAGGTGCAGGAATAGCCGGTTTAAGTTGTGCCTATGCCTTCGCCAAGCGCGGACACCAAGTCACGATTTACGACCAATCTGAGCCACTTGCAGGAGCTTCTGGCAATCCCCTGGCTTTACTCAATCCACGACTAGGTCGTATTGAACAAAGTGCTAAACATTTAGTCACTTTGGCATGGCAATATGCGATTCCGCATTACCAAAAATTTAAAGCTTTTCGCCCGATTCAGGTCAGCCAATTGGCGCTGAAAGATGAGGATGATTTGCTTGAACTCGCAGAGCAATATCCATCCGGTGTATTTGCGACAGCAGAAGAAAATCTCAACGCTGTTGAAACTGAATTTCCGAGTCTAAAATTATTACAAGCTGGTACAGTTTCACCGCATCAATTCCGCGATCAAATTTTAGCTCATCCTGCCATTCACTTTCAGCAAGCGGAAATCGTTGAATTAAAAACTGAAGCTAAGATTCAAGTGATCGACATCAAGCAGCAATGTTTAGGTCAGTTCGATCACGTGATTGTCTGTGCAGCACTCAACAGTAAAAACTTTGCCAAACAATTGCCTAAACTTAAACCCAATCGTGGTCAAGTCAGTTGGGTCAATAACTCAACTCAGCCATTAAAGCAAGATCAAGCCTATAGCTATGGCGGTTATTGCATGCAAATGGATGAGCAGCATCTGATTTTAGGTGCTTCTTTTTATCCAGATCGCGATGATGATAAAGTCTTGGTTGAAGATCATGTGCATAACCATTCACTTATCCATAGTGTCTTTCCAAATTATGCGCAATCCTTGGCGCCAGTTGAAACCTGGCAGGGTCGTGCATCGGTGCGCACCCAAAGTCCAGACTATTTCCCCTTGCTTGGAAAAATCCAACCCGATGCGGAAATCTATACCTTTACTGCTTTAGGTTCTAAAGGTTTTTTATTTGCACCGTTATGTAGTGAGGTGTTAGCTGCTCAGGTGTTAGCTGAAGCTTGCCCATTAACGTCCTACTGGGTGAATAAACTCAGTCCACAGCGCTTTATTAAAAAAGTAAAACCGAAAAAGCCTTATTATCAAAAAACCGCCCAATAAAAATCCCTCTTGATAACAAGAGGGATTGAGCGGAATTCATTTTGCCATTAAAAAAGCACCTTGCGGTGCTTTTTTCTTAGGCGCCCTGTTCTAAAGGGAATCCTGCATCGCGTGCGGCACGAGTGCCACCCATCAATACAACATACTCACGTGAGCTATCGAAGCTATCTAACTTTTCAGCAGCACGTGGTGCTTTACTTCCACCACCACATAAAATGTAAATGGGCTGATCCGACTCCACCTGAGTTAAGCTGTCTGCACTCAAGTCATCTATGGGCTGATTAATAGCACCTTTCACATGACCTTCAGCAAAGGCTTTTGTATCACGAACATCCCAGATAATCGCATTTTCTGGGAACTCAAATGTTGTAATTTCTTGTTTACGGATCATTGTGCACTCCTTTGATGTAAACAACACTTGGCAAATGAAGAAAA
>JBLZXS010000174.1:0-9419 GCA_050285325.1 Acinetobacter sp. | reverse complement strand
AAAATGGGCTATCGCTTCTAAAATTATTTGATAATTCAATAAAAGACCATTGTTCACAATGGTCTTTTTTACATTACATCACTTGTTTTTTTAAAACTACAATCTATATGTTTCAAATTTGATCAAAAGGAATTAATTGTAGCTTCCTAATTATTTAAGCTTATTACTCTATTTTTTTACTTATAAATCATTAATATACAACAGTATTGTTAGTACTTTTACTCTATTCAAGTTCATTTTTTGAATTGATCAGTTCATTATCTAATCATGGCTGAGCATTTACTCTTTTTTTATTTATGTTACTTTTCCATGACTTTTAGTTACAAAATGGCATCAGGGAAAGAACTATGAAGCTCAATACCTTATCTATTGCTATCTTTATTAGCACTCTTCCACTAACTTCAGTGATTGCGGGCGGATTAGACCGTTCAGGTCAATCCATTTCGGCTTTTTTACAGCCAGGGAACTATGCTGAAGCAGGTATTTCTGTTCTAGATGCAGAAGTAAAGTCAGATAAACTTAAAGTTGATGACATGGCAAAGTCATACTATTTCCCTTCTGCTGCAATTAAAGTTCAAGCTACAGACAAAATTTCATTAGGCTTGATTTATGATCAACCTTATGGTGCGGAAGCTGAATACGATGCTGCATCTCCAATATTCGGTAATGGTATAGAAGGCACATCTGTTGATGTTAAAACTGAAAACTTAACTGCTCTTATTGGTTATCAACCAAATGAAAACTGGAATTTCTATGCAGGGCCAGTTTATCAAACTGTTGAGGCAGAAATTAAATTGCGTGGTCTTGCTTATGGTGGTAATGCAAAACTCGGTACATACAATATTAAAGTTGAACAAGAAGAAGCTTTTGGTTGGTTAGCAGGTTTTGCTTATTCAATTCCTGAAATCGCTCTCAAAGCTGCCGTAACTTATCGTTCTGAAATTGAACATAATGCAAAATCTAAAGAAAGCACTTTGCTTCCTGTTCCATCGTTAAGCGCACTTACATCAAGCGTTGATGCAACTACACCTCAATCTGTTAACTTTGACTTCCAAACAGGTATTGCAAAAGATACTTTAGCATTTGCAAACGTTCGTTGGGTTCATTGGAGTCAATTTGCTGTAAAACCAACACTACTTGGTAATATTAGCTCTATTCCTGCGCCACACGTTCGCCAAAATTTAATCGATTATTCTGATGACCAATGGTCTGCAAATGTAGGTGTAGGTCGTAAATTTAATAACAAATGGTCAGGCTCTGCTTCTGTAGGTTATGACTCTGGCGCAGGAAATCCAGTAACTACCCTAGGTCCAACTGAAGGCTACTGGAATGTAGGCTTAGGTGCACAATACAGCCCTGCTGAAAACTATTTTATCCAAGGTGGTGTTAAATACTTCTGGTTAGGTGATGCAACTGCACAAACTGGTGGCACTCCGGTAGGCGATTTTGAAGATAACCATGCAATCGGCTATGGTATGAAAATCGGTTACCGTTTCTAATTGCGTTAAAAATTAGGATTAAACAAGTAAGGGCGCTATAAGCGCCCTTCTTTTATCCATATACTTAAAAATATTAAGCTGGAATATCACGAACTGAAGCATTACGAATCGCTTCTTTTAATGCTTCATAACCATTAATTGGGGGGAATTGCGGAAATTCAGCAATCACATTTTCAGGTGCATCAAATAGAAAACCATGGTCTGCTTCACCCAGCATCGTAGTATCATTATACGAATCCCCCGCTGCGATTACACGGAAGTTCAAACCATGCAGCGCTTTGACCGCTTGACGTTTTTGATCCGGCTGACGAAGTTTATAAGCCGAGATCATGCCCGCCTCATCCGTTTCCAGCTTATGACAGAAAATAGTCGGCCAATCCAGTTGCTTCATCAAGGGATGAGCAAATTCATAGAACGTATCTGAAAGAATAATGAGCTGGAAATGAGTACTGACCCATTTCACAAATTCTTTTGCACCCGGGAATGGCCCCATCTCTGCAATCACTTCCTGAATATCATTCAAGCCTAAACCGTGCTCTTTTAAAATATTCAGGCGTTGTGTCATCAACACATCGTAGTCCGGGATATCACGTGTAGTGGCTTCCAATGCTTTAATTCCAGTTTTCTTTGCGAAGTTAATCCAAATTTCTGGAACTAAAACTCCCTCAAGATCAAGACATACGATTTCCATGGGTTCTCCCAATGTCAGTGAAAAAATTTTGCGTTATCATAGCTTAAAAATTGATACTTCATGTGCTGTTTTTTAAATCTGTTTTATTCATAAGTATTTATTTTTTAGTGATAAGCAGTCTATTTCAATTCTATTAAAATCGTTGTGAATTAAATTAATATAGGTTTTTAAGTGTCCAAGCCTATACGCCAGGAACTGTCATGACTACGATCCCCACCATTGACCTTGTCGATGCACTTGCAGCTGAATACGCCGATAAATCTCCAAGCGAGATTCTGGAACTTGCCTTAAGCCAGGAAGGTGAAATTGCGATTTCATTTTCAGGTGCTGAAGATGTGGTTTTGATTGATATGGCCTCTCATCTGGGTAAACCTTTTCGTGTCTTTAGTTTAGATACCGGTCGTTTACATGCAGAAACCTATCAATTTATAGAAACCGTACGTAAACATTATAATATTGAGATCGAAATTTGTTTCCCGGAAGCAGAAGCAATAGAAAATCTGGTGAAACAAAAAGGGTTATTTAGCTTTTTTGAAGATGGTCATCAAGAATGTTGTGGTATTCGTAAAGTTAAGCCGCTACGCAAAAAACTGGCGACGTTAGATGGCTGGATTACCGGTCAACGTAAAGATCAAAGTCCAGGTACGCGTAATGAAATTCTAGTAGTTCAGGCGGATGCCGGTTTTTCAGGCCCTGGAAAACAACTCATTAAATATAATCCGCTGGCTAACTGGTCAAGCGCTGATGTATGGAACTATATCCGCATGATGGAAATTCCATATAATCCATTACATGAGCGAGGCTTCATCTCTATTGGTTGTGAACCCTGCACCCGTGCAGTCCTTCCTAATCAGCATGAACGTGAAGGTCGCTGGTGGTGGGAGGAAGCAACCCATAAAGAATGCGGATTGCACGCAGGAAATTTAAATAAATAATTTTTACAAAAAAAACCACTGAAAAACAGTGGTTTTTTCACTTTTCATTACACATAAATCAGTTCATTTCTTTTTGAAAAAAGATATACTGAAAAAACGGTTTTTATAATTCTAACAAGCCTGTTCATACAAGAACAGCCAATGAAATTGCAGTGAGGCATTCCACGCTATGCGTCCATTACACCCGATTGATTTTATTTTTCTGTCACTTGAAAAACGTCAGCAACCGATGCATGTCGGCGGACTGTTCCTATTTCAAATTCCAGACAATGCCCCTGAAACATTTATTCAAGACCTCGTTGCCGATATTCGTAATTCCAAGTGTACCCCTGTTGCCCCTTTTAATAACAAACTAAATGGCTTGTTTTGGGATGAAGATCAAGAATTTGATTTAGATCATCATTTCCGCCATATCGCACTGCCGCATCCAGGTCGTATTCGTGAGTTGCTAACCTATATTTCACAGGAACATAGTGCCCTGATTGATCGTGCCAAACCGCTCTGGACCTGTAATATTATTGAAGGCATTGAAGGTAACCGCTTTGCCATGTACTTTAAAATTCACCATGCCATGGTGGATGGTATTGCAGGCATGCGTTTAGTTGAAAAATCACTGTCGCATGATCCTCATGCGAAGAGTATTGTTCCACCTTGGTGTGTGGAAGGTCCTCGCGCTAAACGCCTTAAAGAACCGAAACCGAGTCGTATAAAGAAAATTATGGGCGCTTTGAAAGAGCAATTTCAGGCGACTCCGACAGTGATGTATGAATTATCCCAGACAATCTTTAAAGATATGGGTCGTAATCCTGACTATGTTTCAAGTTTTCAGGCACCAAGTAGTATTTTAAATCAGCGTGTGAGTTCTTCGCGCCGTTTTGCAGCACAATCCTTTGAACTAGGCCGCTTAAGCCGAATTGCTAAAGTACTCGGTGTAACCATCAATGACGTAGTACTGGCTATTTGTTCGGGTGCCTTGCGCGAATATCTGCTCAGCCAACACGCTTTACCGAAAAAACCGCTGATTGCCATGGTTCCTGCTTCAATTCGTGATGATAATTCTGATGTATCTAACCGTATCACCATGATTTTAGCCAATTTAGGTACGGATAAGGAAACCCCACTGGAACGTCTGCAAATTATTCGTCGTAGTGTCTTAAATGCGAAACAGCGTTTTAAACGCATGAACTCAAGCCAAATTTTAAACTATAGTGCAATGGTTTATGGAGCAGCCGGTTTCAATATCGTTTCAGGTATTATGCCTAAACGCCAAGCATTCAATATTGTTATTTCTAATGTTCCCGGCCCACGTGAACCGTTATATTGGAATGGCGCAAAATTAGATGCACTCTACCCTGCCTCTATTGTGCTGGATGGGCAAGCGCTGAATATTACCATGACCAGTTATTTGGATAAATTGGAAGTCGGCTTAACAGGCTGTCGAAATGCATTACCTAAAATGCAAAATCTACTGACTCACTTAGAAGATGAAATTCAGCGATTTGAAGAGATTGTGGGACAAGAAACCCCAAAGTTGCAGGCGGTGAGTTAACCGCAGATTCTAAATAATAAAGATGAGGAATAAGTTAGGGGCTTTTAATAAGCCCCTTAATTTTTAATACTACGACATTGATTTAATAACTGATGACAAACAGAACGGATCATCGCAGCAGTGATCTGAACTTCTTTACCTTGCTCATCGACGATATAACCATTCTGTGTTGGTTTATTATCTAAAACTTGCAAACTTTTTTTAATAACTACTTGGCTCATACTCATGTCATACCTCTTTTTTGCTAAGCCAAAAAGGGAGAATTTGGCTTTGGCTACTGTGTATGACTAGTATTAGAAATTACACTTCGAAAGTAAAATTTCAGATGTAACAAGTGTTTAACGATATCCTGTTACAATTTCAACTCAGAATGATATCGTATTGCTCTTGCGTATATAGATTTTCCACCTGGAACTTGATCATACGCCCGATAAAGTGCTCTAAATCGGCCACTGCAGGTGCTTCGGCTGTTAACAATCGGTCAATCACCAAAGGATGTGCTACCACGGTAAATTCACTTTTTGATTCAAAAGCACGCGCATATCTTAAAATTTCCCGAAAGATTTCGTAACACACTGTCTCTGCAGTTTTTACATAACCACGCCCCTGACAAGTCGGACACGAGTCACATAATAAGTGTTCTAAAGATTCACGGGTACGCTTACGGGTCATTTCAACCAGACCCAGCTCTGAAACCTGGGTGATTTTAGTTTTGGCATGGTCACGCTCCAGCATACGCTCAAACTGGCTCATCACTTCTTCACGATGCTGTGCTTCCTGCATATCAATAAAGTCAATGATGACAATGCCACCCAAATTACGTAATCGCAGCTGACGGGCAATGACTTGCGTTGCTTCCATATTGGTTTTAAATACGGTGTCTTCTAAAGTCCGACCGCCAACATAGGAACCGGTATTGACATCAATCGTAGTCATCGCTTCTGTTTGGTCTATCATCAAATAGCCGCCAGACTTTAATGCGACACGTGTTTGAAGCGCTTTTTGGATATCTTCTTCAACATTGTACAAGTCAAAAATAGGACGTTCACCCGGATAGTGAGTCAGTCTATCTCGCATACTGGGCACAAATTCTTCGACAAATTCTTGTAATTTTGCATGAATTTCACGTGAATCCACTGAAATTTTAGCCGTATCTTCATTGGCTAAATCGCGGATCACCCGTTGCGGAAGGGGCAGTTCTTCAAAAATAAGTGAAGGCGCAACGATGCTGGTTTGCTTGCGCTGAATAAATTCCCAAAGCTTGGCCAAATATGCCATGTCCTGAGCAATTTCTGCTTCAGGAATACCTTCAGCAGCAGTACGGACAATGACACTGCCCGGTAGCTTATGTTCAGTTTGAATACCTTCAATCATCGAACGCAAGCGATCACGCTCGACTTCAGACTCAATACGTTGAGACACGCCAATATGATGCCCATAAGGCATCAGCACCAGATAACGCGAAGGAATGGAAAGATCGGTACTTAAACGTGCACCTTTGGTTCCGAGCATGTCTTTCATCACCTGAACGGTGAGGATTTGACCCGGTTGTAGCAATTCAAAAACATTGGGGGTCGGTTGATTACGCGGCCAGACCATATCGTTAATATGCAAGAATGCGGTGCGAGATAAACCAATATCGACAAATGCAGCTTGCATACCCGGCAAAACGCGGACAACTTTGCCTTTATAAATATTTCCAACCAAACCACGTTTTACCGTGCGTTCTACAAATAGTTCATTGACCGTACCATTTTGGATTAAGGCCACCCGACATTCCATAGGCGTGACGTTAATCAGCAACTCGTCAGACATAATAAGACTCAAAACATTATAAAAATTCTTGTTCAGCCGTTAATTTAGTGCCTTAACCGACTGTAATAACTGTACCGTCTCATATAAAGGCAAGCCTACAACGTTGCTATAACTTCCTTCAATGCGGGGAATATAACGTGCTGCAATACCCTGAATGGCGTAGGCTCCCGCCTTGCCGAGGGGTTCGCCTGTTGCCCAATAACTTTCCATATCATCGAGACTTAATTTTTGAAACTCAACCTGCGTTCGTACTACTATACTTGATTTTTCTGTGGTTGTACTTACGCAAACACCTGAAAACACATCATGTTTACGACCTGAAATGCATTGCCACATTTCAAAAGCATGTTGTTTAGATTCAGGTTTACCTAAAATTTGCTGATCAACCGCCAAGCTGGTATCCGCTGCGATAACCACGGCATCAGGGAATTGCTTCAGGACTGCTTGAGCTTTCGCACATGCCAGACGTTCCACATAAGCTGCAATGCCCTCGCCTGCCAAAACAGATTCATCAATTTCCGGACTGAAAATTTCAAATTCCAGTCCGAGTTGTTGCAGGAGTTCCCGGCGGCGCGGTGAACTTGAAGCCAGAATTAAACGCGCCATTTTTTTAAGACAAAATACATGACAGGGAAAATTAAGGCGCTGCTCAATAACGGCTGCCAGTGTCTTGTAATTGAAAATTGCAAACCACCCATAATTTGCGCAATCCACGTAATAAACAAGTGTGCCAATACGGCCAAGCAGCTAATCACCCACAAATTGGCAAAAGTCAGAATGCGTCGTTCACGGGTTAAAAATCTGGCGATAAAAGTAATCATTACAAAACTTAAGGCATTCATACCTAAAGGCGCATCTACCAAAAGATCGGTAAAAATTCCTGTCGCGAAGGCAAACCAAATCCCGCACCATGTAGGCTGGCACATAATCCAAAACAGCATCACCAACAACATGAATAATGGACGTGCGCCTGAAATAGCATAAGACAAGGGATAAACGATCAGTACTGAACAGATAATGACTGAAACAATAATTGCAATTAAAGGATCACGATGTTGCTCAGAACGTAGTTTAGCGATCGACATTCGGTTGCTCCATCGCTAAAGAATCCGAAAACAGCACCACGACATGATGCCCCCCTGCCAGTTGAGCGGCTGGAATGACTTCAATTTTGGCAAATTCACCCGAATTATGTCGATTCACTTTAGACACGGTTCCTACTAGATAACCCGCAGGAAAATGTGCACCCAAACCTGAGCTATACACTTTCTCACCGACTTTAATATTGGCACTGGTTGGAACATATTCCATTTTCAAGTGACCTAAATCACCTGTACCGGTGACAATGGCACGCATTCCGGTATGTTCTAAACGGACAGATAAAGAGTGTTCTTTATCCGACAACAGCATGATACGGCTACTATGCGGATAAACATTAATAATTTGCCCCATAATACCTTTATCATCCAAAACCGTTTGACCGACTTTGAGCTGACTGCTTGCACCACGGTTAATCACAATAATATGTCTGAGTGGATCTGCATCTGTACCAATTACCTCTGCAATTTCCATACGTCCATCAATAATCAGCGGCGTATCGAGTAAGCCTCTTAGACGGGTATTTTCAGCAGAAAGTTCAGATAATTTTTGCAAACGCACTTGCGCCTGTAACAGCTCGGCTTGCATCGCGGTATTTTCACGACGCAACTGGGCTTCAGACTTGGTTTGTTGATTTAGCCATTCTCGCGATAACACCGGATAACTTGCCAAGGCATAAATAGGATTATATGCCGCATACAAGACATCACGTGCGGGCTGAATCACATGCGGCATGCGCCAGTTAAAAAACAGCACAACCCAGCATGTGATAACCGCAATGATAAATGAGCGAAAAGATGGCGGTTGTCTAGAAAACAGATTTGTTTGCACCCGCCTGGTCCTTAACTTAGCCTACAAAAAGCATGTCATGATTTGGGTTATCAAAGAATTCCAAGACTTTACCGCCACCACGAGTCACGCAAGTTAAAGGATCTTCTGCGACAACCACAGGCAAGCCTGTTTCTTGTGCAAGCAGTTTGTCAAGATTACGTAATAATGCGCCGCCACCTGTCAATACAATACCGCGCTCTGCAATGTCTGATGACAATTCAGGCGGGGTTTGTTCGAGTGCAGATTTCACCGCAGACACAATATTTTGTAATGGATCTGAAATGGCTTGAGCAATTTCAACAGAAGTCACAGTAATCGCGCGTGGCACACCTTCTGCCAAGTTACGACCACGAACTTCAATTTCGAGCGGTTTAGCACCGTCTTCATCCGGCAATGCCATGCCCACTTCTTTTTTAATCACTTCAGCAGTGGTTTCACCAATCACGCAACCATGCGCTTTGCGTACATAGTTAATGATCTGTTCATCAAATACATCACCGCCAATACGTAGCGAGTCTGCATAGACACAGCCTTGCAGTGAAATAATGGCAATTTCAGTGGTACCGCCACCAACATCAACCACCATTGAACCACATGCCTGCTCAACCGGCATACCCGCACCAATTGCAGCAGCCATTGGCTCTTCAATTAAGCGAACATCACGCGCACCGGCATTGAATACCGCTTCACGGATGGCACGACGTTCTACCAGTGTCGATTTGCAAGGAACACAAACCACAACACGCGGTGCAGGTGGAAATAGACGTCTTTCATGCACTTTACCAATAAACTGGTTCAGCATGGTTTCAGTTACTTCAAAATCGGCAATCACGCCATCTTTCATTGGACGGATTGCGGTAATATTCGCAGGAGTACGACCAAGCATTTGCTTTGCATCAAGACCTACCGCGGCAACAATTTTTTGTGAACCACTGTGACGAATGGCCACAACTGTCGGTTCATTTAATATAATGCCTCGTCCTGGTGCATAAATAAGTGTA
>JBLZXS010000173.1:0-3540 GCA_050285325.1 Acinetobacter sp. | reverse complement strand
GAAGCAAAAACTCAACTGCAATCGAGTTTGCATAATGCTCAGGCATTGAGTCAAATCGCAAAGAATCAGCTGACGGATCCCTTAGAAGTTTTAGAAAATTTAAAGGCTTTTATTGAGTACATTGAAAGTGGGGAGAAAAAACAAACGGACAGTTTTAAGCAGGCTTTAATGCTATTGGCTGCACCCAATTCGATTGCTTTTGCAACAAATAAGGATATTCATATTTCGGCAGATCAACAGATTAATCATAGTGCGGGAGAGAGTATTAACTTCAGTACACAGAAATCTTTGATTGGACATGCAAGTCAGAAAATTAGTCTTTTTGCCGCACAAGAAGGAGCAAAGTTATATGCAGGGAAAGGGAAGGTTGAATTACAAGCACAGGATGATGCCATTGAAATCATTGCTCGTAAGGTCATTAAGCTGATTTCGACCGAAGACAAGATTGAAATGACGAGCCCTAAAGAGATTGTACTGACTGCTGGCGGTTCGCAATTAAAAATTAATAGTGAAGGTATCTTTAGTACGACGGGTGGTAAGTTTGAAAGTAAGGCGGGGCAGCATAGTTTTGTGGGAGGAGGCAAAGTTGTTTATGAGATTCCTGAATTACCGAAAGCGGGACCCAATGCAGTAGATTTTTTATTTAGTAGTTTGGGGGGTACAGGGATAGAAAATGCAAAAATACAAATGTATACACCTGATAAAAAAGAAATAATTTGGGAAGGTCAAACTAACTCAAAAGGGAAAAGTGATATTTCTATACAAAGTGAATCAAGACAATATGAGGCTCTAATAGGATTTGAAGATTGGTCAAGTATTTTTGAAAATGATGATGAAATTGATTTAGATAGTGAAGAGGAGTTTGAAGTTGGTAATCATGGCATACAAGCCGAAGTAGATGAATTATAAAAAAGGTGTGTTTATGTCAAATTTACATGTGATTAAAGCTGGAGATACTCTTTGGGGTATTTCTAAAAAATATCAAATAACAGTAAAAGAGCTAAGTAGAATCAATTCAATATCAGCTAAAAAAATTCATAATTTACATATAGGACAAAAAATACATTTAGTTGGAGATCAAAATAATATTGATAAATATGAAACTAAACTAAAAATAGTTTTAATGGATTTATCTTTTAATCCTATCTTAAAAGCAACAATTAAACTGGAATTTGATGGTAAAACAATAACTAAAAATACATCAAATGCTAATTTTGATAATATTTTAGTAGAAGATCATTCAAAAGGTTTAAAGGTCTATTTTAAGAATATTCAAGGAGATTTTGACCTTATTGCTAATCATAAAAGTTTGCCAATAGGTACAAAAATTCTACGTTTAACCTCTCGTAAGGTAAAAGTCAAAGGAACACATTATCCAAAAGAAGGAATAGCTCAAGATTCAACACTAAGTATTCTTAAACATTTAAAAAGTATTGGAAAACCGATTATTGATGGTGTTAAGGAGGGTGTAAATAACATATCTGAAGATCTAGGCAAAGCTAAAACTGTAGCATCATCAGAAAAAGTCCAAATGCCTCAGGATAGAAATGAACAAAAAAGAACAGAAAATGGAAATAGTACCCATGTAATTGTATCTCAATTTACAGAAGATAATCTTTTATTAAAGCCCATTAATAATAAATATAGGGCATATATTATTAGTGCTTCAAAAAAACATGGTTTTGCTCCTCAGGCATTAACTGCATTTATAGAAGCTGAAGCTGCAAAAAAAAATACGGGGGAATGGAATGAGAAAAGTTACAATAAAAAAAGTAAGGCTGCCGGGTTAACCCAATTCCTTGAAGGTACTTGGTTAGAAATGTGCACCAATAGTAATTCTTTAATAGGTCAGTTTGTTGCCAAGCATTCTAATCTTTCGAGACAAGTAAAGTTAGATCTTCGGTATGATGGTGAAATGTCAATTGATGCTGCTGCGGCATATGCTATTTATAACTTTAAAACTTCAAAATTACCATATCAAAATTTAATAGAACCTAGTGCTATGGCTAAGTTTGCCTATCTTTTACATCATGAAGGTGCCGGAGGTGCTAGACAATTTGTAAATAATTCTTTTAGCCAAGATAGAGCCAAGCATTTACTTTATAACCAGATGGATTCTAAACAAGCTGATGAAATTTTAAAAAGATATAACAATGATGCAAAGGCAGCGTATGGAGCTTGGCTAAGAAACTATATTGATGGTCATATTAATATATATCAGTATGTTGTAGATAAAAGAAAGACTTCTGGTGTTAACTTAAGTATGGATGAAACGATTAAACTGTTAAAAGGGCAAGCTATTCCTAACCCGACTCCTAAAACACCAAACTCAGCTCCAGTGAATAATCCCTCCAAAGAAGAAAAAACAAGAAATGTAGAAACTTCAGTGCAAAGTAGAACAAATGAAGTGGGTGGAGCGGACGGTTGGCATAATCCTTTAAATATTTGTAAGTTAAGAACAGCAGGTTTAGCTAATGCAAAGGGAGCCACATTTGGCAAAGTCAGAGATAATGGTAAAAAAATCATCAAGGTGTTGACTTACAAGTGAATCCTGGAAATCCGATCTATGCTGTTTGCAGTGGAACGATTGTTTTTGCAAAGAATACTGGTGGTGATTATGGCAAAGTGATTGTTCTAAAAGTTGATATTAGTGATTTGCCAGATAAGCAGAAAAAACAAGCACAAAAAAATATAACTGGTAAATATATCTACTTTTTTTATGCTCATTTATCGGATATTAAAGTGAATGTAGATGATATAGTTGATGTGGGGGAAAAATTAGGATTATCAGGAGCAACTGGTAATGCGAATACTATGACTACTATCGCTAAAGGTGCACATTTACATTTTGAAGCAAGAAGCTCAGCATTACTGGGTAAAGGTTTAGTAGGAAGAATAGATCCCATACCCTTTATAGATGCTCAGTTAGTATATTAAATTAATATAATAGGGTAATTATGAAAAAACTAATTTTTTTTGCAATAATTTTTATTAGTAACGCTTTTATTTTTAATGTTTTTGCTAAATCAAATAATTCATGGAATGATATAGAACAAGATTCAATACAAGTAAGTAAACCAATAGAATATATTGATATTTATAATAAATATTCTATGATTAGCTCTAAACTTAAAGTTAAGTTGGTGGATTATGGAAATGTAGAAAAGAATAAAAAAAATATTAAATATACTTTAAAAAATTATGGAGTAGAGGTTCTTAATAATTCAAGTATCTATAGAATTTTTAGAAGTACAGCCTCTTTAAAATCAGATGTTGATTTTCATCTTCTATATAACGATAAAGATATATTTGCATTTAGAGTACGGAAAAATAGTATTATTGATTATGTAGAATCTCCATATAGAAATAATTCTGTTGAAACCTATATTTATGATATTAAGAATAATAATTATGTGTTAATTGATGTTTTGAACTCAGATAGTAATACAATAGATGGTGAAATTGATTTATTGCAAGGAGATCAATTTACATTTAATACTAAAACTAGTAACTATGTATATTTAGCAAATATAAAATATG
>JBLZXS010000172.1:0-2625 GCA_050285325.1 Acinetobacter sp. | reverse complement strand
TTATGCTGAGTTTTCATTTAGAAAGCAAAGCAGCCATTAATCTTAAAGTCGAGCCTGAGCATGGGGTTATGCTGCGAGACTTTTATCCTTATATTCGTGCTGGCTGGCATATGAATAAACAGCACTGGGTTACTGTTTATGAGGATGAACACCTGGATCAATCTTTGGTTCAAGATTTGATAAGGAATTCTTATGATTTGGTCGTGTCAAAATTAAAAAAAGTAGAACGGCAACGAATGGCATTACTGAGAAAAATGCACTAAAACTTATTTATTTCCTTGAGCATACTTGTTCTAAAGATACCCAATTCATATGCCCATTTCTTTGAAATATCATATAGAGTTAATGCTAATTCTCTACAACATTCAGGTGTAAAAAAACAAAATCCTCACCTAAATTCGTGTTTACAAATTCAAGAATATTTCCATGACAAAGGTTATGGCGAGTACGGACAATTTCCACATTTACCTTTTTTAATCTATCGTTTTCAAAAAGTTTTGCCAAAAAATCATCTTCATTTGGAAAAGCTAGAGTTTCTATAGGAAGATTTTTTTCATAAGCTACTTTGAGGAGTCTATTGCTTAATAACTTAGAAGCATCTAGCTGTGTAATTCGAGTTGGTTTTGCAACTTGCGCCATAGTAATTCTCAAAGATGCTTCTATTCCGCAAAGAAAGCTAGTACATGCTGGGAGATAGAGCTCACTTTTCAAAGCTTGCACAGCCTGTGAGAAAAACCAATGGACTTCAGCACCTAATCCTTGATGAAAAAGAATAGCTTTTCTTCAGACTCTTTCTCCAAGTCTGAAATTATTCGTTTTATTTGAAGTTCATCGTCCATGTGGTTTGTATACATAGAAAACCAATACGTTAATTGATTATATTAAAAAAGCGAATAAGCTCTCACCCATTCGCTTCATTTGATTTGTACGACTCAATCAATCTTCAGGATATTCAAAACGGTAGCCCACGCCATAGACCGCCTGAATCCACTCATGACGGTTGCCCGTTTCCGCAGCATCGGAAATTTTACGGCGCAGGTTTTTAATGTGACTGTCAATGACACGGTCTGCGACGTCAAAGCTGTCTGGATTAATATGATCAAGCAATTGTGCACGTGAATAGACTTGCCCCACATGCTCCAGGAATAACTCTAATAAACGGAATTCAGTTGGCGTCAAGTTCAAAGTTTTTTGTTGATACCAAATGCGTTGCTGTGCTTTATCCATACGGAACAAACTGTTCTGTTCAGGTTCTGCCTGACGGTCCAAGCGGCGTAACACCGCTTGTACACGCGCGACCAGTTCTTTCGGGCTAAAAGGCTTACAAATATAATCATCTGCACCCATGTTTAAACCCAGAACACGGTCAATTTCTTCAGTCCGTGCAGTCACCATAATAATCGGTAAATCAGACTGTTCACGCACTTTACGGCAAATGGTCAAACCATCCATACGCGGAACCATCAAGTCCAAAATCATCAAACTTGGTTTACGCTGAGTAAAGCTGTCATACGCTTCTTGCCCATCATGAAACATACTGACTTCAAAACCAGCCGCTTCCAGATAGTCTCGCACCAATTGTGCAAGTTCAACTTCATCTTCAACCAGCATGACATGTTTCATGAATCTCATCCTTTTATTTATTTAACTGTTTTGGAAAAGTCAGTTTGCAGCGCAAACCACCGAGTGGAGAATGTTCAAAACTCAACTCCCCACCCAATGCCTGCGCAATTTTACCAGATAATGCCAAACCTAAACCTGTACCACCGGTACTACGTGTTCGTGAATCATCAACACGATAGAAACGCTCGCCTAAACGAGCCAACTGTTCATCACTTAAGCCCAGTGGACTGTCATCTACAATCACGCTCCAATGGGTCGCCGATTGCTCGGTATGCACACGAACTTCACCACCCGCCTCAGTATAGCGAATGCTGTTACCGAGTAAGTTGACCATAATTTGTTTAAAACGATCTATATCTAATTGTAAATTCGCCCCTTCACCTTGTACTGAAACAGACAGATCAGCTTGGGTAAATTTAGGTTTGAAGTTTTCAACTTCTTGCAGTACTACATGCCAAGGGTTCACCTCAGCCATATAGCAGGTGAGCTGCTGTGCTTCAGCTTGAGCCAAATCGGCTAGATCCTGGGTCAGTTTTTTCAAGCTGGTAACCTGTCGAAGCATGGATTCAAAATGTTCCGGCGTCGGTTTACGAATCCCGTCCTGCATCGCCTCAATTTGTGCTTGCAGTACCGCCAATGGTGTTTTTAATTCATGTGAAGTATCTGCCACCCACTGACGGCGCGACTGTTCATGCTGATCTAAAATCACCGCCAATTGGTTAATCTCATTGGACAAATCACCCAACTCGTCATTGCGGTTGATTTTCACCTGATGCTGGTAATGCCCTTTGGTCAATTCACGGGTTGCATTAAGCAAGCGTTGAATCGGCTTTTTAAAATAAGTTGCCAGCAATAAAGCGGCAATTAAACTGCTCAGGAAAGTTAATCCATACACCAGTAATAAATAGCGTTTTTGATTACTAAAGAAATTGATACTTAAGGCATCATCCTGATCAAGCACCGGTTTCAAGCCCAAATAGCCGACAACTTTGTCGTTCACCA
>JBLZXS010000171.1:0-5883 GCA_050285325.1 Acinetobacter sp. | reverse complement strand
TTTTCCGCGTGGTGTGCGAATGGCATCAATGATGTAAGCCTCACTCATAGCTGTTCCTTTGTTATGACTTTTAAATTGTTATACTTTTCGAGTGTAATGATTAATTTTTGAAGTGCAATGACGAGAACGGATCAGATCAAATGAGGTTTTTTGTCAATAAAAAAAGCCCAGACCTGAGTCTGGGCGGAGAAACTGCAATCAATCTAAAAGATTAATGATAACCGTGTAATTGGCGATACAGTCCCGGGGTTACCCCGGTCCATTTCTTGAAGGCGCGGTGGAAAGTACTGGTTTCACTGAAACCGACCTGTTGTGCCACATCTTCTAAGGTCAGACCCGGGTTGAGTAAAAGGTGAATGGCCGCATCACGACGTAATGCATCTTTAACGCCTTGATAGCTTTTGCCTTCAGCAGCCAAGCGACGACGCAAGGTTTGTGGAGACAAGTACAGCATGGAAGCGACATCATTTAATGTTGGCATTTCTTCACCAATCTGGCTCTTGAGTACTTCACGAATACGTGAGGTTAAAGAGTTGGTGTTTTTAAATTTGACCAACAGTTGAGCCGGTGCTGCTTTTAAGAATTCTTCCAGATTGTCTTCAGTTTGACGCAGTGGTAAATCCAGATAATCGGCTGCAAAGGTAATTTCGGTACGAGGCGCATCAAACTGCATCACTGGTGCAAAGAACAATGCGTCATATTCATCGGCATGGGCAGGACGTGGATAACCAAAATGCACGCGCTCTAAAGGTAGACGGCGTTCGATTAGCCAAGATGCTAAACCATGCCAAATCATCAACATACTTTCGGTAATGAAATGGTCGGGATCCATGCTTTGGGGAACATGAGGAACCAGACGTGCTTCGTGTTTATCACGTTCTATAGTCACTGACCATTCATCACCAAACAGTTTATAGAATTGTGCAGAAAGATCTAAAGCATCTCCTAGCGTTTTCGCGTGAATAATCAACTGACACATAATGGCAAAAGTGCCCAAGCGACGTGGCTGTAAATCAAAGCCCATATGTTCGTCTTGAGTCACCATCCATAACATTTTAATAAATCGGGTGTATTGCTCAGGAGAAATACGTGCTTTAGGTTGACGTAATAAATCGGGTTCAATGCCTACATGTGACAATAAAGTTTCGACGTCCATACCTAGACGTTTTACGCCTGTTAAAGCCGCATTCACGAAGTGGATACTAATCGTATCGCGACTTATATTAAATTCTTCAGTTTCTTTATCTTTTATATTCACTTGTAGTTGACCTAATTTTACATTCACTTGTAGTTGACCTAAATGACGCTAAAAAATGTTTGGGTGGCAATTTACAATAGATGTTTTGCCTTATTTACATCTTAAATTGCCGAAATGATCAAGGTAAATGGCTGAACATGACATTGTTTTGTTGCATTTATATTTCTAATATGGGGAAAAAATCAACATAAAGTGAGTAAAAAGAACATGGAAGCTGCTCTAAAAGGATTAAAAGTTCTCGATTTTTCCACCTTGTTGCCTGGCCCATTTGCCACTTTGTATTTGGCCGATCTGGGTGCAGAAGTGATTCATGTGGAATCGCCAACACGTCCGGATTTAATCCGTTTATTGCCACCTTATGCGCATGGACAAGCGACTGCACATAGTTATTTGAATCGAAATAAACAATCCATAGCGCTGGATTTAAAAGATCCTGAAAATATTTTAGCGATTAAACGGAAAATTTCTGAATTTGACATTGTAATTGAACAGTTTAGACCCGGAGTCATGCAAAGACTGGGCTTGGACTATTCAGACCTTGCCGACATAAACCCGCGCTTGATTTATTGTTCCATTACCGGTTATGGACAAACCGGACTTTATAAAGATAAAGCTGGTCATGACATCAATTATCTGGCCCTTTCCGGAATTGCAGGACATAGCGGCCGACAAGACAGTGGGCCACCGCCGATGGGCATCCAAATTGCAGATGTAGCTGGTGGTTCATTACATGCCGTGATTGGAATTCTGTCTGCAGTGATTGAACGGCAACGCAGCGGACAGGGGCAATATATTGATATTTCCATGACCGATTGTGTAGTGACTTTAAATAACATGGCCGCCGCCGCCTCACTGGCTGGAAAAACCAGACAATATGCAGAAAAAGGACATTTAAATGGCGGAACTTTCTATGATTATTACCAGACCTTAGACGGTCGTTATTTATCTGTCGGGAGTTTAGAACCTCAATTTATGTCGGGCTTAGCCACCATTTTAGAACTTCCTGTTCTTCTGGAAAAAGGCGCTTCTTTTGATGGGTCGGATCGGCAACTGGTTAAGCAGGCCATTCAAGAGAAAATCAAAACTAAAGCTTTTGTGGAGTGGCAGGCAATATTTGCAGCGCAAGACGTATGTGTTGAACCTGTACTGCATTTGGACGAAGCACTTCATTCTGAACTGGCCCAACAACGACAATGGACTGTTGAGGTACCTCTAGATACAAATTCAGAACAGACAGAGGTACAGTTAAGTTGTCCAATTAAGTTTTCCCGATCAAAAAATGTCTATAACTTCGCTGGACAGCGACTTGGTGAGGGAAAATGGTAATTTATTTTTGTGTTTTTTATCAATTGGTTAAAAAAATTAACTGAATACACGGTTAATTGTGAAGAAAAAATTGACCAAATTCACAAAAAATAGGCGTAATATATACAAAATATATATAAATATAATCATGGTTTCTTATATGCACTTCTCTCCGAAAGTCAAGGCAGTTTCAGTTGCATTCACAGCTTTTTTTTCTAGCCTTTCTGTAGCGCATGCGAGTGATGCATTTGATGCAGAAAGCCCGTGGATGCTTGGTGATTGGAACGGTCAGCGTACAGAATTACAAAAAAAAGGCTATGATTTCAGCTTCGGTTATACTGGTGAAATGGCAACTTTGCTCGATGCAAAATACGCCTCAAGTCACGGTACTGAATACGCAGACCAGTTTGCAATTGGGGCGCACTTAGACTTAGAAAAGATTGCTGGATGGAAAGATACTGAAGCTCAAATTAACATTACCGAACGTAATGGTCGTAACCTTTCAAATACTTCTGATGCTTTAAATGGTCAATCAACTGGTGTAGCAAATGGTCATTTAAGCTCTACGCAAGAAGTGTGGGGGCGTGGTCAAACATGGCGTTTAACTGATTTTTGGATCAAGAAAAAATTCTTAGAGCAAAAATTAGATGTGAAAGTCGGTCGTTTTGGTGAAGGTGAAGACTTCAATAGTTTTGACTGTGATTTCCAGAACTTGGCCCTTTGCGGTTCGCAAGTGGGCAACTGGGTCGGTGACCAGTGGTACAACTGGCCTGTAAGCCAGTGGGCTGCACGTGTGAAATATAACGTCACTCCAGAGCTTTATACACAGGTCGGCGTATACGAATACAACCCGGAAAATTTAGAGCGTGGTAAAGGCTTTAATCTCAGCACGGATGGTTCTAAAGGCGCAATTATTCCTGCAGAAGTGGTTTGGACACCGAAACTGGGTGAACAAAAACTGCCGGGTGAATACCGTGTCGGTTATTACTACAGCACAGCTGATGCCGCAGTGATTAGCAATCAAGATCAAAAAGATCATCATCAGGGTGGTTGGATTGTGGCGAAGCAACAATTGACTGCGCATCAAGCTGATGTATCTCGTGGTTTATCTGGTTTTATCAACGCGACTGTTCATGATTCCGAAACCAATAATGTAAGTGATATGCAAAACATCGGGCTGGTTTATAAAGGCGCGATGGATTCACGTCCTAAAGATGAAATTGCTTTCGGTGTTGCTCGTATCAACATGAATGATGATCTGAATGATGGCCGTAGCGAAGAATATGATGCAGAGCTTTACTATGGTTTACATGCAACCAATTGGTTAACCATCCGTCCAAACGTTCAATATATTCGCCATGTCGGTGCGTATAAGAATGGCGAAAATGTTTGGGTAGGTGGTATCAAGTTCCAGACAGCATTTTAAGGTTTATTTAGAGACTTAAAACAGGGAGAGGTGGTCAGCAGTGATTGCCTCTCATTTTTTTAAAGGTCTCATTTTTCTAACTGATGTACATGCGGTTAATCAAAAGGGTTATGACGAATCCTTTTGATTAACCCTACTGAAAATCAAAGATTAAGGTGGTTAATATGAATAATCCATCTACAGGAACAGGAATGCGTACATTTAGCGTCATTATTTTGGCGATATTTGCGTTGATCCTGCTGATAGGCGGTATCTGGCTAGCGGTGCTAGGCGGATCAATATATTACATCGTTGCCGGTTTATTGTTGTTGGCAACAGCGGTTCTTCTGAAGAAATCGGATTCTAAAGCATTTTGGGTGTATGCCGCATTAATGCTGGGTACTATCATCTGGGGTGTTTGGGAAGCAGGTACTGACTTCTGGGCACTTGCACCACGTTTCGATATCTTGGGTTTACTGGGTTTATGGTTGTTGATTCCTGCAGTTTCTCGCGGAATCAGTGATGCGAAAACAGCTAAAATTGCATTATCTGGTACTTTAATCATTGCGATTGTTGTGATGATCTATGCAATGTTTAATGACCCACAAGAAATCAGTGGTGAAATTAAAACTCAGCAACCTGCGCAAGCGCAAGAGGTGACGGGTGTAGCCCCTGAAGATTGGCCAGCTTATGGCCGTACTCAAGCGGGTGTACGTTATTCTCCTTTAAACCAGATTAACAGCGACAACGTTAAAGGTTTAAAAGAAGCATGGACTTTCCGTACCGGTGAAATGCCAACGGAAAATGACTCAGGCGAAACCACAAACCAAGTAACACCAATCAAAGTCGGCAATAACATGTTTATGTGTACCACACATCAACGTCTTATCGCGCTTGATCCAGCGACGGGTAAGGAAAAATGGAGCTTCGATCCCAAGTTAAAAGCAGACAATACGTTTCAGCATTTAACCTGTCGTGGCGTTTCTTATTATGATGCTGGCAATGCTGTACAGTTTGCAAAAAGCTTAGAAAGCAAACGTTCTAGTTCTGAACTTTGCCCTCGTAAAGTCATCTTGCCGGTGAATGACGGTCGCCTGGTGGCAATCAATGCGGACAATGGTCAACGTTGTACTGACTTCGGTAAAAATGGTGAAGTTGATCTGCAAAAAGATATGCCATTCCCGTATCCAGGCGGTTACATCCCAACTTCACCTCCAGTCATTACTGGTACAACCATCATCATTGGCGGTTCTACAACAGATAACTACTCTACTGAAGAACCTTCAGGTGTGATCCGTGGCTATGACGTAAACACAGGTGAGCTACTTTGGGTATTTGACACCGGTGCAGAAGACCCAAATCTGATGCCTGCTCCAGGTCAAAAATTTGTTCACAACTCCCCAAATGCTTGGGCACCACTGGCTTACGATGACAAATTAGACATCGTATATGTGCCAACCGGTGTAGGTACTCCGGATATCTTCGGTGGTCACCGTACTGAACTTGATGAACGTTATGCAAACTCTATGCTTGCATTGAATGCATCCACAGGTAAATTGGTCTGGAACTTCCAAACCACCCATCACGATTTGTGGGATATGGATGTACCGTCACAGCCTTCTTTAGCTGACATCAAGGATAAATCGGGCAATATTGTGCCTGCAATCTATGTGTTGACTAAAACAGGTAATGCGTTTGTGCTAGATCGTCGTACCGGTGAAGCGATTGTTCCAATCACGGAAAAACCAGTACCTCAAACAGTTAAACGTGGCCCACAAACCAAGGGCGAGTTCTACTCTAAAACTCAACCATTCTCTGATTTTGACCTTGCACCAAAAGAAAAACTGACGGATAAACAAATGTGGGGCGCAACCATGTTTGACCAGTTGATGTGCCGTGTTTACTTTAAATCATT
>JBLZXS010000170.1:0-5180 GCA_050285325.1 Acinetobacter sp. | reverse complement strand
GAGTCGGTACTGGTTCGTTCAAACATATCGGCTGCGGCACTTAAATATTCATCCCATTTTTCGCGGTTACGCCAATCATCCGCAGTAATTTTAAAGCGCTTATGCGGCGTATCTTCTCGCGCTTTAAAGCGTGCCTCTTGTTCATCTTTACTAATCGCCAACCACAATTTAATCACCACGGTTTGACTAGCGACCAAGTCTTTTTCAAAACGGTTAATTTCATCATAGGCGCGTTGCCATTCAGCCTCGCTGGCAAAACCTTCAATACGCTCGACCAATACCCGCCCATACCAGGAACGGTCAAAAATGGTAATATCCTCATCAGTTTGTAACTTGTTCCAAAATCGCCATAAATATGGACGACGTAATTCATATTTTTCAGGTGCTGCGATGGTGTGAATATCATATTCACGTGGATCAAGATTTTTGACAATGCGTTTAATCGCACCGCCTTTCCCTGCTGCATCCATTCCTTCCAGAACCACAATCGCTTTACGATCGTCAAAACGCATGGCTTCGGCGACTTTCAGCGACAGTTTTTTTAGCTCTTTTTTATAGTCTTCGTTATTTCCGGATTCACCTTCCGGATGCAATAAAGCCTCTGGAACAGCCGCCTGTTTCCATTTGGTGGTGCTTTGACTTAAATGTTCAGGACAATTCTCCAAGGCTGCTAAAATGGTCTGTGCAAACTGCTGATCACGGGCCTGTTCATCTTCACACTTAATCACCGTCCAGTCATCGGTAAAGCGCTGACGCAATTTTTGTAAATTGTCGTACTGCTTTTTATTGCGCCAGTCTAAACCGTGTAATTTATGCCAATGCATTTCACTCGGGTCCATATTGTCCAGTCTTTTTTGCAAAGATTTCCAGGACAAGTCAAACCAGACTTTAATCACATCGACATGGTTATTCTTTAAGTCCTGCTCAAATGCACGCATCTCTTCGACATAGGTATCAAACAGTTTTTCATCGAATGGTTTTTCCCCCTGCAAGGCAGTGACCAGCAAATCACTATACCAGTTACCAAACATCACCATGATCTGACCTTCAGCAGGAATAGACGCGGCATAAGGTTGCCAAAACGTTTGCTTTGGACTAAACGTATTGGGGATATCTGCTTTGACTCTTAAATAGCGCGGATCGACCCATTCACGCAACTGCTTCACCGACTCGCCTTTCCCTGCCAACTCAATTCCATTGACTAAAACCAGCACACTTTTGGCATTTTTTTGGTCACGGGTATTTTTTAAAAGATATTGTGCTTCTATCAGCTTCAACGAAAGCTCATCTTCATCCACCAGCTGGCTTTCTATTTTTTCTGCAGGCATATTATTCTCAAATTTGTTCTGTTTCATTGCAGTATAGCGAAGCTAAAAATTACACGACAGAGCAAGATGTTCAGTTTATGTTGTTTTAAATTGATTATTTCCAGATCAAACTGACCTATTTTAAATCATTTTTCTATCACATTGTCATAGCGACTTCGCCAATCTCGCTCTAATATTTGGCTATCTAAAAAATAATAGAGATGCATGATGTCAAAACTGGCTGCATTGGATGAGTTGTTAGAGCTGTACTATCAATTGAATTACCATCAAAATCCTGACATTTTCCAACGCCTGCAAGATGTACAAGCCTGGCAAAAACAGCGCATGCAAAATACGCATGAAAAACAGTTTACGGAAAAACAGAATGTATTGATGTCGGAATATTTTCTGAATCGACTGTATGGCGGTTCAGATTTCGATGCCTTGGCGGAGCAAATTGCACGTTTAATGAAATATGCACATAAAGCCGAAAAAATCATTCCTGAGAATGCCATTAAAACCGGTACATCAGGGGTTGAACTGGCTATTTTGGCAGTGAAACTGGATGAGCATGTGGCGATGCAACTGCTCGAAGACTATCATCCCCATGAAACTTTAACCGATGAGATGATGCGTCTAACTTATCTTAAACTGAATCAGGGACAACAGCGTTTAAAACAGCTGGATTTGCTCGATCAATTGGGTCTCAGTTTAGACAAATACATGCGCTCATTTGTGGTCTATACCGCATTTAAAATGTGTAAAGGTACTGCTCATAAATATAACTTTCAGGTGATGTATGAATTTATGCAGGATGGCTTTTTAGCGATGAAACCGTTAAAGTCGGCTGAGAAGTTCGTCAAAGATTTTACTGCGGTTGAACGTCAAATCATCCATAAAGTTCATACGGATGATCCCCATCCATTTTCAGTGTGATGGAAATAACAAACTGAGCGGCGAATAAAAACACAGGACAGATTTCTGTATATTATTCATAACAATTGCATGCTGATTGCTGTACAACGTCCTAGAATCTGTCATCATGCAAGCACTGCAACATTAACCCTATTTTTATATTAGGAGTGACTCTAATGTCTAACGAAAATCAAACGCCTACCTCTACCCCTGAGCCGGCACAAAATACAGACAAAGTGAGTCCTTTCTTAACTGAACCATTACCGCAAGGAACCGCACAAGGTCAGCAACAAACGTTACAACAACAGTTGACCGATACTCCTGTGACCGGTTCAGTACCCAAATATAATCTTCCGCGTGGCGCAAACACCGGTAATGTCGGTGAAACTACTCACTTTGGTTTTAAAACGGTCAGCAGCGAAGACAAAGCACAAAAAGTGGCAGAAGTCTTCCATTCTGTCGCCAGCAAATACGACATCATGAATGACTTGATGTCATTTGGTATTCACCGCTTATGGAAACGCTTTGCCATTAACATGTCTGGCGTACGTCGCGGTCAGCATGTCCTGGATATCGCAGGCGGTACAGGTGACCTGGCCAAAGTTTTCAGCCGTGAAGTCGGCCCGACAGGACATGTAGTACTTTCAGATATCAACGAATCAATGCTAAATGTCGGTCGTGACCGTTTGATTGATGCCGGCTGTACCAATGTGGACTTCGTTTTAGCCAATGCTGAAACTTTAGAGCCATTTGCAGACAATAGCTTTGACTTGCTCACCATCAGCTTTGGCTTACGTAACGTGACCGATAAGGATGCGGCACTTGCAGCAATGTACCGTGTACTTAAGCCAGGCGGTCGTTTATTGGTGCTTGAATTCTCTAAACCGGTGTTTGAACCGTTCTCTAAACTGTATGACTTGTATTCGTTTACCGCTTTACCAATCATGGGCAAAATTATTGCCAATGACTCAGAAAGTTATAAATATTTGGCAGAATCAATTCGTATGCATCCAGACCAACGCACCCTGAAAGGTATGATGGAAAATGCCGGATTCCAGAACTGTGATTACCACAACTTGACTGGTGGTATTGTGGCGGTTCACCGCGGCTTTAAACTTTAAGGTTTCATGCTATGTGGTCGATTCTGGCACTCGGTGCAGTTGAACGATTAATTCATCATGTGATTGATCTGGATGCGATTACCCGCATCCAGCTGAATGAATTACAAGGCAAAATGTTGCGTGTGGTGATTGACTCACCACAGCTTTCTCTCGATGTGTTTTTTGACGACAATAAGGTGCGTTTAGAACCGACAATCACCGGTCACAACGATCAATCTTCCCTTTTTGAACAACGTCCGTTTGATAAAAACCAGCAAGTTTGTGAAGCGACTGCCACTTTACAGGTTAAAAATGTGGTCGAGCTGCTGAAACTGTTACTAGCGGACGATGTTGGCAATATTCCGCTGCAAGGTGACTATCATTTGTTGCAGGATCTTCAACGCATTATGCAACAGGCCGAACCGGATTTAGCCTCGCATTTAAGTCCGTGGATTGGTCCTGCCCTTGCACATGAACTGGGTAAAATCCAGCTGGCACCGAAACAGTTAAAACGCACGCTTGAAAGCTATGCGTTCTTTGCTGAAGATGCATTAAAAGAAGATACAGGTCTGTTTGCCCCACGCTGGCAAATGGACGACTTAAATCAAGACACCCGAATTTTCAATCAAAATTTAGATCGTGCCGAAGCCAAAATTCAGCAGCTTCAGGCACAGATTGATTCAACTCAGAACCAGGTATAAGCATTTATGATTCCGCACGTTTCACGTTTACTCGAACTTTGGCGCATCGCCGCGCACTATAGACTCGACACGTTGTTTCCTGCGGAAGAATTACCTGAAAAAGCCCGTCATGTTTTAAGCCTGATTCGCATGCACCCTGCAGCATGGTCGAGTCGTGAACGTAAAAACCCACTCAAGCTGAAAGAAGCTTTAGAGGATATGGGGCCTCTGGCGATTAAACTCGGGCAATTGCTCTCGACCCGTCGTGATTTGATTCCACCCGAAGTTTTACAACAATTGGTGCTTTTACAAGACCGTGTTAAACCGTTTGACAACAACGTTGCCAAAATGCGCATTCAGGAATCACTAAAAGCCGATGTAAATACCTTGTTTGCTCGTTTTGATGAACAACCGCTAGCCGCAGCCTCCATCGCTCAAGTGCATACCGCAGCGCTACATGATGGTCGTGAAGTGGTGGTAAAAGTCACTCGTCCCGACATTCGTCAGCAAATTTTACAAGATTTTGAAATTCTGGATTGGCTCGGTGCGGCGTTGGAAAAACGCTTGGAAGCAGCGCGTGCCCTACATTTGTCGGAAATTATTCAGGACTATCGTCAAATCATCCTAAATGAACTGGATTTGACCTTAGAAGCCGACAACACTCGTCGTATGCGCCATTACTTTACCGGCTCAAGCATGATGTATGTGCCTGAAGTGTATATGGACAGTAAAGATGTGATGGTTGCTGAACGCATCACCGGTGTTCCTATTTCCGATATTGCCACTTTTGACCGCATGGGGATGAATCGCGCGGACTTGGCAGAAAAAGGTTTAACCATTTTCTTTACCCAGGTGTTCCGTGACAACTTCTTCCATGCCGACATGCATCCGGGTAACGTATTTGTCGAGACCATTAACCCGAGTAATCCACGCTTTATTGCACTGGATTGCGCGATTATGGGTGAATTGTCCAAACACGATCAAATGACCGTGGCACGCATGTTACTGGCGGTGATGAACAGCGACTTTATGCAGCTGATTCTAGTGGTACATCAAGCTGGCTGGATTCCACCAGGCACAGACCAAGATGCTCTAGCACGTGAAATGCGTCGCACCGTAGGGCCCATGGTATCTAAACCGATGCATGAGCTGGACTTTGCCGGCATCCTGATTCAAGT
>JBLZXS010000169.1:0-9130 GCA_050285325.1 Acinetobacter sp. | reverse complement strand
CAGAGGCTCTGATCAACTGTTTTCCTCTCATCCTTGTTTAATTTTCATTTATTTAAATGTTTTTCCTTAATTTTTTTAAAGAGAAAATTTACTCGATAGCATGCAAGAGAGGGAATGGAAAAGGAATAAGCTGATGACAACAATGAAAGCAATGGTCTACTACGGCGAAAATGATATCCGCTTTGAAGAGCGCCCAATTCCCCAGATTATTAATCCCGACGATGCCGTGGTCCGGGTCACCAAAACCACCATTTGCGGTACCGATTTAGGCATATGGAAAGGTAAAAATCCTGAAATACAGGAGCATGCCAAAACCATAAGCGGACAATTTAATGGTCGCATTTTAGGTCATGAAGGCATCGGAATTATTGAAGAAGTCGGTTCCGCCGTCAAAAATTTCAAAAAAGGTGATCGGGTGATTATCTCTTGTATTAGCCGCTGTGGAACCTGTGAAAACTGTCAGAAACAACTTTATGCGCACTGCCAGAATGGCGGGGGCTGGATTATGGGTTACATGATTGATGGTAGCCATGCAGAATATGTGCGTACTCCCTTTGCCGATACCTCACTTTATCCCTTACCTGAAGGTTTAAATGAAGACGTGGCGGTATTTTTATCCGATGTATTGCCGACCTCGCATGAAATTGGCGTGCGCTATGGCGATGTCAAACCTGGCGATAGTATTGCCATTATCGGCATGGGACCGATCGGTACGGGCTGCTTGCTGACTGCACAATTCTATTCACCTTCCACCATTATTGCTGTGGATACTGATGATCACCGTTTAGCGCTGGCCAAAGAATTGGGTGCAACCCATACCATCAACTCTATGCAGGAAGATGCGATTCAGCGCATCTTAGACATTACCGACGGGAGAGGGGTAGATTGTGCCATTGAAGCGGTCGGTGCAGAACCCACCTGGAATATTTGTCAGAATGTGGTTAAAGAAGGCGGACATCTGGCCAATGTCGGGGTGCATGGTAAAGCAGTGAATTTCGAAATCAACAAGTTATGGATTAAAAACCTGACCATTACCACCGGTCTGGTCAATGCCAATACTACCGGCATGCTACTTAAAACCTGCTGTTCTGGAAAATTACCGATGGAAAAACTGGCATCGCATCATTTTAAATTTGATGAATTTGAGAAAGCCTATGATGTGTTTAAACATGCTGCAGACCAGAAAGCAATGAAAGTCATCATTGAAGGGCAATAGCTTAAAAACATCAAAAAGCCCAGTATTTGGGCTTTTTTCAATCTATTTAAAAGCTAAGCTCTGACGTCTGCGAAGCTTTTATCGCGTCTAAACATTACATCGACATAAGAACAGGTTGGTACAATTTTCAATCTTTTTTGACGGGCAAACTCCGCCAATACATCCAGCAACTGGCGTGCAACGCCGTGTCCACGCAAAGCATCATCTACCCAGGTATGATTGGCAATAATTTTATGCTCACCACTCCATACATAACTGATTTCTGCAATCCGTTTACCTGCATCATTCAAAGTAAAAAATTCACCCTGTTGGCCGTTATCATCATGTTGAAATTGCATTGCTAGCCCTCACTTTTTTATTTGACTGAAATCAGAATACGTTAAAAATAGATTATTTTAAAACATCGTGAATAGAGGAATCTTTATCAAAAACTGACTTTGCAAAAGGGCAGAGTGGAATAATTTTGACCTTTTTTTCACGTGCCCATGTGACCGTACGATCCAGTAATTTATTGCCTATTCCTTGTCCACGCAGCGAATCGTCTACATCGGTATGCTCAATAATAAAAACACTTTCACCTGCCCAGGTGTAGACCATCTCCGCTAGATGCTGATGATTGTCACCAATATAAAATTCACCTTTTTTGCCATCATCTTCGTGCTTAATTTCCAACATTTTTATTCTCTCATTCAGGTGAATATAAATAAACATGCCATAAATAGCTGCGCAATAGTGTTAAGTTTTTTGTTGTTTCTATCAATGCTGAGCACATTTCATCCTGAGGATTAAACTTAACAAGTTTAGGATTTAAGCCTAAACTTTAACGCTACTTATCAAGTTATCTGACTATGTCATCCCTATCTTCTGAAACACCACTCAATCCGACCCGGCAATGGATTTGTGTGATCACTTTAGCTTTTGCAGCCTTTATTTTTAATACCACTGAATTTATTCCTGTGGCCTTGCTCAGCGATATTGGTCACAGTTTCAATATGCCTGCCACCGATGTCGGGATCATGATTACCATTTATGCGTGGGTGGTTGCCCCGATCTCATTACCGATGATGCTGATGACGCGCAATGTCGAACGACGTTTTTTACTGATCGCGTTATTTGTTGTGTTTATTCTGAGTCATGGCCTATCGTATTTCGCATGGAATTTTAACGTGTTGTTGGCCAGCCGAATCGGGATTGCATTTTCCCATGCACTATTCTGGTCAATTACTGCATCCTTAGCGGTACGGGTGGCTCCAAAAGGTAAAGAATTTCAGGCGTTGGGTTTACTCGCGACAGGTACCGCATTGGCAATGGTGTTGGGTATTCCTTTTGGCCGCATGATTGGCGAAGCCTATGGCTGGCGCAATACTTTTGCCTTAATTGCACTTGGTGCAGCCGTCATCTGCCTTACCTTGGCCAAAACCCTACCGAAACTGCCCAGTGTTAATTCAGGTTCACTGAAAAGTATTGGCATCTTATTTAAACGTCCAAGCTTGGTGATGGTGTTTGGATTAACCATTCTCATCATTACTGCACAATTTACCGCTTATAGTTATATCGAACCCTTTACCCTGAATATTGCCCATTTTAGTTCCTCGCAAACCACCAGTTTATTGCTCATCTATGGCGGTGCCGGATTTATTGGTTCTTTTCTGTTTGGTAAATTTGGCAACCGGTATCCAAAACTTGCGATTCCTTTATGCTGTGCTTTACTCGCCATTTCCATGTTGCTGTTACTGCCACTGGCGCAAGGTTTTATTGGCCTGAGTACGCTCAGCTTATTTTGGGGTATGAGCATTATTTGCTTTAGCCTGGCATTGCAAGCCAAAACCCTGAACCTAGCTTCAGATGCCACCGATGTCGCCATGGCGATTTATTCAGGTCTATATAATGTCGGTATTGGAGGTGGCGCATTGCTGGGTGGCATAGTGACTGCGAGTTTTGGTTTAAGCCAGATTGGCATGGTAGGTGGTTTAATTGCCTTAGTCAGTACCCTGTTGGCACTCATTTTGGTGCAGCGCCGTGACTTCATTAAAGTGTAATTAAGCTAGATAAAATTTGCACAATTCATATAAATATGCGATTCTTCAGCCACATTTGGATTAGATCCAAAACAAAATTGAGTTGAACAAGGGGAGTAGCCTCCTCCAAGCGTCCTTAGAAGCAATTCTGGTGGACGTGTCAGAATATCGTCATTACACTTTGCAAAAAGTCGGTATCTGAGCATCTGAAATTACAAAATATTGGTATTCAGATGTAGGCAAGACCTTGATCATGTTGACACAGATGTTTAAATCATCTGGCAACAGGTCAAGGTTTTTTTATGGCCAGTTGTCGGGTGTGGAGATTTTTTATGGAATCCATCGGCAACCCTGGGTTGTATCTGGCATTTTTTGTGATGGTGGCAATCATGCTCATCATCGACTTCATTGGTTTTAAGCACAAAGAAGACCAGCCCGTTAAAATTAAGTCAGCGGCCTACTGGAGCATTGCCTGGGTCAGTGTTTCCATGCTGTTTGCAGGCGGTTTATGGCTTTATTTACAGCAAACGGCGGGTGTTGCTTTAGCCAATCAAAAGACCATGGAATATTTTGCCGGTTATCTGTTAGAGAAATCACTGGCAATTGATAATGTATTTGTCTGGCTGATGATTTTTGCTGCCTTCGCCATCCCTCCGGCATTACAACGTAAAGTGCTGCTGTATGGCGTACTCGGTGCCATTGTTTTACGTACCATCTTTATTTTTATTGGTGCATGGTTCGTTCAAGAATTTTCTTGGATTCTGTATATTTTCGGTGCCTTTCTGGTCTATACCGGCTTTAAGTTTCTTAAAGGTCATGAAGAAAACCCGAATATTGAAGATATGGCCTTACTCAAGTGGTTACGCAAACGTATGCGTATTACGCCGCATCTAGATGGCCATAACTTCTTCGTGCGTCAAAACGGGGTGTTATGGGCAACGCCATTATTCTTGGTGTTGATTTTGGTTGAAGCATCCGATGTTATTTTCGCGGTGGATTCTATTCCGGCTATTTTTGCAGTGACCAGTGATCCCTTTATTGTGTTAACCGCAAACTTAATGGCGATTTTAGGCTTGCGTGCCATGTTCTTCTTACTGGCAGGTGCGGCATCTAAAATGCATTATTTACCCTATGGGCTCGGGATTATCTTGTTGTTTATTGGTTTCAAAATGTTGATGCTCGACGTGTTCCATATGCCAATCTGGATTTCACTTAGCTTTATTGTGATTGTACTGGCAATTACCACCTGGTTATCGATTCGATATAACAAGAAGCAAGAGCAACTGTAATTTTTAAATAAAATGATTAAGCCTTTCATCTTTGAGATGGAAGGCTTTTTTATCAGTTCTATTGCCATATTTTCCTGTTATTGCAAACTTCCAAACCCTCTTTAAAACCCTGCTTAATTTATAAGAATAGGGTAGGAGTTAAAACTGATGCGATAGGGTTTAAAGGAAAAAATTCAGGTACAATCAATCGAAAAAATGAGAAATTAAAAGGTTAATGCATGTCTCCTATTCAGGCACAACGCGCCGTTCGTGGTCGCTTTCTTGATATTCAACACACTGTCACCCAAGCCTCCGATATCCCTCAAGCGATTCGTTATATTGAAGATGGTTTGCTCATCAGCAACGCTGGAAAAATCACCTGGTTTGGAACATGGCAAGAGGGGCAACATGTACTAAATGAAAATACGGCGCTTGAGCATTATCCTGAACAGTTGATTGTGCCGGGCTTCATTGATACCCATATTCATTTCCCGCAAACCGAGATGGTCGGTGCGTATGGAGAACAGTTATTAGAATGGCTCGACACCTATACTTTTCCGACCGAATTACAGTTTAAAGACAAAGCCTATGCCGACAAAATCGCGCAATTTTTTGTGCAGGAATTATTAAAAAACGGTACCACTACCGCCTTGGTGTTTTGTACAGTCCATGCTGAATCGGTCGATGCCTTATTTGAAGCTGCAGAACAGCAGCAAATGCGTTTGATTGCCGGCAAGGTAATGATGGACCGTCATGCACCTGAAGATCTGTGTGACACAGCAGAAAGTGCTTATCAGGACTCTAAGGCGCTGATTGAAAAATGGCACGGCAAAGGCCGTAACCTGTATGCGATTACCCCGCGTTTTGCGCCCACTTCTACACCAGAACAACTTGCTCGGGCAGGAGAGCTGAAAGCTGAATATCCAGATGTCTATGTACATACTCATTTAAGTGAAAACAAGAATGAAATTGCTTGGGTCAAAGCGCTATTTCCAGAACAAAAAGGCTATCTGGATGTCTATCATCACTATGGCTTAACAGGGCAGCGCTCGGTCTTTGCCCATTGCGTGCATTTAGAAGAAGCTGAATGGGACTGTATGCACCAGACCAACTCGGCGATTGCCTTTTGCCCCACCTCCAACCTGTTCTTGGGCAGCGGTTTATTTCCCTTGAAAAAAACCTGGGAAAAACAGGTCAAAGTCGGCTTGGGCACGGATATTGGTGCAGGAACTTCATTTAACCAGCTGCAAACCTTAAATGAAGCCTACAAAGTCCAACAACTTCAGGGCGATAAACTCTCGGCATTTGAGTCCTTGTATCACGCCACTTTGGGGGGAGCAAAAGCTTTAGATCTGGACGATAAACTGGGGAACTTTAACTTAGGTAAAGAAGCCGACTTTATTGTGCTGGATTTAAAAGCCACAGCACTGCAAGCACTGCGTCAGGAACGCGCCAAAGGCATCGAAGATGCTTTATTTGCACTAATGACCATGGGCGATGATCGTAATATCCATGCCACTTATATTTATGGAGAAGCGGTATATGTCAAAGCATAAGACCACAACAATATCCCGTAAAAAGATATTCTTGCTGATTGGAATAGGCCTGCTTTGTGCGGTACTACTTAAGCGTGATAGCGCACAGCTCAAGGCTTGATACACTTTCAGGCGCAAAAAAGATGCATCTCTTGAGCAGATGTATTAAAATTAAAACATCTTTTGAGGTGTTGCTGGTCAACACCTTTTTTATTTTGATCTGCTTTTAGGTATCTACCCATGACCGTTCAAATGAGCGTAATGATCTCAACTGAAGAAATTCATGCGAAAGTCAAAGAGCTTGGTGCAAAAATTGATGCTCACTATGCCAATAGTGACAAAGAACTTGTTTTGATTGGTTTACTTCGTGGTTCAGTTATTTTTATGGCTGATTTATGTCGCGCAATTAGCAAACCGCATGAACTCGACTTTATGACGGTATCAAGTTACGGTGGCGGTACAGTTTCAAGTCGTGATGTTAAAATTTTAAAAGACCTGGACGGCGAAATTCGCGGTAAAGATGTTCTGATTGTTGAAGATATTATTGATTCAGGCAATACCCTGAGCAAAGTACTGGAAATTTTGAGCACCCGTAGCCCAAATTCTATTGAACTGTGTACTTTAATCAGTAAACCTTCACGCCGAGAAATTGAACTTGAAGTGAAATTTTTAGGTTTTGAAGTTGAAGATAGGTTTATTGTCGGTTACGGCCTGGACTATGACCAAAAATATCGCCATATTCCATTTATTGGTGAAATTGGTCTTTAATATTTTTAATATTAATACCTCATATTTAAAGTGGCTATAGGCCACTTTTTTATACGCTGGATTTATTCCTAAACAAAAAAACAACAGTTTTTAGCAGGACTCAACTGTTTCCTTTTTTATAAATGATTAATTATAAAAATGAAAGCGTAATGAAAAGATATAAACAAACGATAAATGGAGAAGACATATGTGGACACTTATAGTTGCCATCGTAGTGGGTTTTATTGCAGGTTTAATCGCGCGCGCTATTCATCCTGGAAATGATAAATCCGGATTTATTGTGACCACATTATTGGGTATTGCCGGTTCTTTATTAGCGACCTACGGTGGACGCTTACTTGGACTCTATGATGAAAACTCGGCAGCCGGCTTTATTGCTTCAGTGATCGGAGCGCTCATTATTTTGTTCATTTATAATATGGTTACTAAAAAATCACGCGTTTAAATATTGATTTAAAATGATCAATATTACGATTAAAAAAAGCACCTGATCAGGTGCTTTTTTTATTGTTCTATGGAGGAATCAATCTTTTATAAACCTAGTTCTTTCCAAATTTTTTCAATTTCTTGTGCAGAACGAACACCCATCACTTTAAAGCCATTGGAGAAAATAAGTGCAGGAGTTCCATTTAAACCTAAAGATTTGCCCAGACTCAAATTACGCTCAATCGGGTTGGCACAGCTTTTATTCGAACTGGGTTGTATGCCTTTACTGATCAGATTTGACCAGGCCAAAGCTGGATCTTTCTCACAAAATACCTGTTTGGAAACCGCAATAGACTGGGTTTTGATTGGATAAATAAAGGTATAAATGGTGACATCATTTAGCTTGTTTATTTCAGTCTCAAGCTGTTTGCAATACGGGCAATTTGGGTCAGAAAAGATTGCGACCTGGCGTTTACCATTCCCTCGTACACTTTTGACTGCATCCTGCAAAGGCAATTTTTTCCAGTCAATACTGTTTTGTTTAAGCACTAAATCTTTGGTCAAATTTTTCTGATCAGCTAAACGGAACATGGAACCCACCAAGACATGTTGTGCGTCCTCAGCCAAATACACCACTTGTCCATCCATTGAACCGCTATAAATCCCTTTCATCTCGGTGGTTTGAATGTTTTCAATCTTCAATTTAGGATGTTGCTTACTCAGGTTGGTTTTAACCGTATCAACATTTGCCAAAGTTAAGCTGGAAATAAAACTGACCAAGGCGAATGCCAATGTTTTTTTAATCATCTGTTTTGCTCATTGCTTCAAAATCTTTCCCGCTGATTCTACTCAAAAACTAGCCAGATAATCTTAAAATTTTAGTTGCCCTTACGCAAAGCACACATATTCGCTCATCTAAGTTTCACGTGGAACATTAACCAGATTTATATGGGATTAATTTCTACTGAAATATGCACAATTTCATCATGAATGGCTAAGGCTTCACGAACCTGGTCTGCATTCAAATTGGAATCGGTGGCTAAAGCCAAAATACAGGAAAACTTGCCTTTGCCGACTTTCCAGACGTGTAAGTCAGTAATTTCTACCAGCGCAAACTCTGCAATCACTTCGCGAATTTCCTCAACTACCGGATGATCCATTTCTGCATCGAGTAAGGTTTTCCCTGTCTCTTTGATCAGACCAATGGCCCATTTTGCCACCAGAATTGAACCGACAATCCCCAAGAGTGCATCCAGAAAACCCCATCCCAAATATTTGGCAGCAAACAACGCAATAATCGCAAATACAGAAGTCACCGCATCTGCTACTACATGCATAAAAGCGGCTTTTTGGTTTAAATCATGGTGGTGATGTTCATGTTGCTGTTCATTTTCATGATGGTGATGGTGATGGTGATGGTGATGGTGATGGTGATGGTGATGGTGATGGTGATGGTGATCATCATGCAGCAACCAGGCGCAGATTAAATTAATCACCAAACCTAAAATGGCAATTGGAATGGCCTGGTTATAATGAATGTCTATGGGATTTATTAGTCGTTCTATTGATTGGAACGCCATAAATATCGCCACCACCATCAATAAGATCGCGCTGCTATATCCGGCTAAAATTTCAATTTTCCAGGTGCCAAAACTAAAACGGCTATCTTGTGCATAACGACGTGCAGAACGATAGGCAAAATAAGCCAGTCCCAAGGCCAGCATATGTGAACTCATATGCCAACCATCGGCAAGCAATGCCATAGAGTTGTAAATCCATCCTCCAATCACTTCTAATAGCATCATCACTGCCGTTAGAATAGTGGCCCATAGAATACGTTTTTGGGCGAGGGGATTACCTTCATCAAACTGATGAGCGTGTGTTCTGGTCAATGGGGTT